>NZ_JBNKPP010000158.1:0-46864 GCF_050295395.1 Agarivorans sp. | reverse complement strand
AACCGAGAGCTATTCACCGATAGCTTCCTTTACGACCCAGATGGTGAGCCTCGCACTTGGTATGTTGTATGGGCAGATAATTCCGTAGATTATCCTGAATGGACTTTGGAAGAGTTTAGCTTTGTTGACGATTCTGATTTGATGTTCCGCGCCGAGCCAGGTGGTTTATTGGCTTTAACTCGACCTGGAGGCGAGTCAATATGCTTTGAAGGTGGTTACTGTACCGATACGGTAATGCTTCCGTTATCAGAGTTTGATGCGGAAGCGGGTAGCTTTGTAACTTACTTCGGGTCTGAAACAAATTACTTTTTCCAAACCCAAGCTGAAGCTCAAGCCAAGCTTGAACAGTTGCTCCCCGCTACAGAGGTTTTCACCATTGACTTTATTTTAGATGCTGATGCCACCGCCGCAGATTTCGAAGGTTGGGGGATTCACCTTTGGAACTTTGAGGACTGTAATGCTTACCCAGAACATGAGTACGCTATTCCACTAGCTGATTGGTTTGCTCCAATTATGCCAACCAGTATTGAAGCAGTGGGTATGGGACTATACGGTGAAGTAATAGGTGCTCGCTTTGAATTGCCAGTATATGTGGATGCAGGCTGTGCTAATTTCATTATTCATAAAGAAAATGACAAGGCTTATGAAGCAGATATGATGGCTGATATTGGTGAATACCAACACGCCACTGTTACTTATGGGCAGGAAGAGATCGTTTATTCTATGGAATAAGTAAACTCATCAACTTATAACTAAAGCCCCTTCAAATAGGGGCTTTTTTTTGGTTATTGTCATTATGGTTTTCACTGATGTGGATTTGACTCAGAGTGCTCTGCTGCTGTGGCCATTGCGAAGGCTGGTCAGGCCAAAGCGCAGGTTTTAAGTTTAGCCTGTTTTGCATTATTGTTTATCAGTTGAACGCTATTAAAGGGGAGAGTGGCAATAGCTTGCTGTTGCGGTACAATCGGCGCAATTTTTTGCCGAGCGGATCAACGCTCGTTTGACTTAAGTCGTGGTATCAGTGATGTCTAATTCTACAGTTGAAATCGGTTTGCTCAATCCTAAAAGCCCTAGCAATGTGGGCTCGGTGATGCGAGCGGCAGGTTGTTTTCAAGCCGATGCGGTGTTTTATACCGGCCAACGTTATGCGCGAGCGGCTCGCTTTAATACCGATACTAAGAGCCAAAGCCTCAATATTCCTTTAGAGGGCTTGGATGATATTTTAGCTCGGCTTAAACCCCAGCAAAAAGTGGTATGTATTGAGCTGGTGGAAGGGGCCACGGCCTTACCGGATTTTCAACACCCTGCCCATGCCTTGTATGTGTTTGGGCCAGAAGATGGGTCGATTAGCCAAGACATTGTAAACCAGGCCGATGAGGTGGTTTATATTCCTACCCAAGGCTGTTTAAACTTGGCGGCCACGGTAAATGTAGTGCTTTACGATCGCCAAGCTAAACTGGCTACAGTGCCTAGCGATGACGGGCTAATTAGGCAAAGTCGCGATGTGAATAACCGCCTCAAAGTGAAGTCTTAACCTTATTATTAGCCATCTATGGTGCTGGTTTTACCGTAACTCCCTGTTAAATTTTGAGTTAGAGGGCAATTTCTTAACTTACCGTGTTGATCGTTTGGCATTAAAACGGTGAAAACTGTGTGCTGTCCCGCTAATTGGAGGATTTTAAGCCTAGCCTCTCTTTGTTGCTCTCGAGCTGGTGGCTATAATGTAATATCAATGAACAAGGAATAGGTTATGTAGTATGTCTGGTGTTTTAGCTACCGTAGACCAACGTACTCAATTGGTGGGCGAGAACCGCCTAGAACTGCTGATTTTTAAACTTAATTCAATGCAGCTGTTCGCCATTAACGTCTTCAAAGTGAAAGAAGTCGTAAAACTACCACGGATGAACAAGTTACCCGGCTCGCACCCGCATATCAGTGGCGTGGTTAATCTTAGGGGCGTATCCATTCCGGTGATTGATTTGCGCGCCGCAATAAAAATGCCCCCAGCCAAAGCGGAGGCGCAAGCCGATTGTAATCTCATTATTACCGAATATAACCGCAGCGTTCAGGGCTTCATGGTGGGGGAGGTCATGCACATCGTGAATACCTCTTGGAAAGATATTCTACCGCCGCCTTCCTCTGCTGGGCGAAGCAACTACCTTACTGCAATTACTCGAATTGACTATCAGGACGCCAACCGTATTGTTGAGATCATCGATGTGGAAAAGGTCTTGGCGGAAATTGTCAGTTATAAGGTGAATATTTCTGAAGATGCGCTAGATAAAAACGTGGTTTCTTTATTGAATGGGAAACGGGTATTGGTGGTGGATGACTCCTCCACTGCGCGTGGTCAGGTTAAGGCGACCTTGGGCCAGTTAGGTATGGAAATTATCGAAGTCGAAAACGGCCTACAGGCGCTTAATTTGTTGAAGCGTTGGTTGGAGCAGGGTAAGTCGGTTTACGATGAAATTTTGTTAATGATTACTGATGCGGAAATGCCAGAAATGGACGGTTATCGGCTTACCGCGGAGGTTCGTAACGACCCGCGTATGGCGAAGCTATTCATCGCCTTAAATACTTCGCTGAGTGGTAGTTTTAACCAAGCCATGGTGGAAAAAGTGGGCTGTAATCGTTTTATTTCTAAATTCCAACCCGATTTGCTGGTAGACGTAGTGCAACAGCGGATGCGTGAACTGATGGCTAAATAGTCTAGACGCATAAATAAAAAAAACCAGCGACTCGCTGGTTTTTTTATGCCTTATCTTTAGCGAGGCTTTACCTAAAGAACAATTGACTAAAGGGATTAAGCAACGAAGCTAAGCCTGAAGTAAAGTGCAGTGGCGCATCTAGCAGGGTTAGGCACAGGCAGTCTTGATGGGCTGCGGTGCGAGGGCTGTGTTGGTGCTGTTTATTCTGAATCACAAAATCCCCCGGGTGATAGCTACCGACTTCATCATGAAAGCTACCGGCCAATACCAGAGTGATCTCTTGGCCCTGATGGGTGTGCTCTGGCAAGCTGCTGTCTTGATCCATATAAATGAAGTTCAATTTGCTGTTGCTTAGCGCATCCACTCTGGCGCGCTGGATTTTCCCAGGTAAGCGACCCCAGGGGCCAATATGTTCAGCATGGGTTTGCAGCGCGCGTGGCAGAGTAAATTGTTTTTCGCCTAACTGAATTTGTTGCTGACGCACCGGCTGTTCAATGGCTATTGATGTCTCAGGGCTTTGCTGCATGATCATCTGCAGCATGGAATCTAGCTCTTGCTCCATCGCCTGCTCGGGGATAGCGCTT
Organism: Agarivorans sp.; assembly: GCF_050295395.1. Classification (NCBI taxonomy): domain Bacteria; kingdom Pseudomonadati; phylum Pseudomonadota; class Gammaproteobacteria; order Alteromonadales; family Alteromonadaceae; genus Agarivorans; species Agarivorans sp. The sequence goes on along the minus strand of NZ_JBNKPP010000158.1, from coordinate 43,572 downwards.
AACTCAGCGGCAAGTTGCTGTTCGATGTCGGCGACCTTTTGTCGGCACTGCGCACAAAATTCTAGGTGGGCACTTAGCATAAGGCTCATTGCCGGATCTAATTGCCCTTGAGCATAGTGGCTGAGGCTTTGCTCGGGCGGATGAAATTGGATCTTACTCATCCAGTGCCTCCTTCATTTTTTTCAAGGCTAATCTAAGACGACTTTTGACGGTGCCAAGCGGCAAATCTAACATTTCAGATACCTGTTGTTGCGATTCGCCATGCAGATAAACTCGTCTAACTATATCGGCTTGCTCTTCTGGTAATTGGTCAATCACTTGTTGTAGTTCTTGGCTAACAAGGTGTTGATCAAGGTCTGGAATACTGTCTCGGTCTTGCTCTTCGCTAAGAACCGGCCATAGATCGTCACCTTGCACCCAACTCTGTTGGTGTTTGCCTTTGCGCATTAAGTCAAATTTCACGTTACGCGAAACCGAGAAAATCCAAGTCATCGCGTTGCCTTTAGAGGCGTCATATAAACCGGCTTTTAACCATAGTTTAAGCATGGTTTCTTGAACCATTTCTAAAGCCAATGATTCTTCAACTAATTGCTTGCGCGCTAAATTTAATAGCCGCGGGGCCACTTGGCGAAACAAACTTTGATAGCTTTCTCGGCACTGCTGGTTGGCGATATTGGCCAACAACAAAGCAATGCCATCATCGTCGTTGTTAGACTGGGTAAACGAGCCTGTCATGGGTTTGGTTTTACCACCGATAGTCGATTGGGTACTGTATCTTTCCATATTGCCAAAATCGTTGTCGGATTGATAACTGATTAACGCGGTAGATAGGTAAAACGATCATTCTGTCGCAAAATAAATGTTAAATAGCGTAAACACAATTCCGCAGAGGGCGAATGAAGTAGCCGCTGTTTGGTCTTTAAGGGGAGTGGTAGCAATTCTAACCAGCGCCAGCAGAGTTGGTTTAGCTTAGTGGCCGCTGGGCTGGTTATTAGCTCGTTTACCATTAATTCTGGGTGTTGTTGTAATACTAAGTCTAGCGCTTGTTGTAAGCGCTGTTGATGTTGAGCGCCACTATGTTGCGGCCACAGTTCAATAGGCTTTGCGGTGAGACTCGCACAAGGCCATTGTTCAGCTGATGAAGTCGCGGCAGCCACCACCACAGCCCAGTGGTGGATTTCACAATCGGCCACGATTTGCGACTGGCTGAGCCAATCAATCTGAATAATTTTTCCAAAACAGACCAAGTCACCCTGTTGTATCGCACTGTCACCGCAGCTGTCTTGATGAGCCAACCACATACCGCCGGCTTTTTCAGCAGCGCGTAAGCGCTCAGTGAACATTAACCCTTGGCCGCGCAGTTGAGCTAAACGCTGCGGCATTAAATGTTCACGAGTGGTGAATAAGGGTAAGCAAGGGTTGTGATTCAAGCCAATAGTCCTAAAAGTAACGATTTGACTTTATTTACGTAAGCAAGCAGAAAAAAGATGAATGATCTTTTTTATCGCTGATCACGTACTATGGTTAAAGATAATGTAAACAAACGCTTATAATTTTTATTGTTAGGATGATAAATAATGGATAAAGCAGCAAAACCACCGATTATCACCCAGCTAGAAGACTTTTATAGGCACTTGAGTTTGGCAAACATTGCCAGCTTAGCCGAGCTGTATAGTGAAAATATTGAGTTTGTTGACCCGGTTCACCACTTGTATGGGCTAGCGCCGCTCGAAGAGTATTTCAAACATTTGCTGGTGAATACCGAGTATTGTGATTTTCAATTTGGCCATTGCTTATTGGGCCAAGGTGAATGTAGCTTAACTTGGCAAATGCGCTTTAGCCATCCCAAGTTGGGCAAAGGAAAAGAGATTGTGGTAGATGGCATCAGTTTACTGAAGTTCACTGACAAAATTTATTACCACCGTGATTACTACGATTTAAGCGCCATGTTGCATGACCATGTACCGCTGCTGGGCTGGCTGTCGAAGAAACTTAAAGATGGGTTGCGCTAATGAATATTCTTATCACCGGGGCGAGCTCGGGTATTGGTAAACAATTGGCCCTCGATTACGTCGCACAGGGGCATCAGGTTTGGGGGCAAGGGCGTAATGCGCCACGCTTGCAAGCCTTAGCCGAGCAGGGCATTAAGCCGCTGCAAGTAGAATTGAGCGAGTTAAACCAAGTGCGTGAGGCTTTTGCCGATTTAGCCGATCTGGACTTAATTGTACTGGCAGCGGGAGATTGTGAATACCTTGACCCGCAAGCTTTTGACGCCGAATTGTTTGCTCGGGTTTGGCAAAACAATGTGCAAAGCATGGCCAATTGTATTGATGCGCTGTGGCCAAACTTAAAACCGCATAGCCAATTAGCACTAGTGGGTAGTTTGGCCCACTTGTTACCGTTTAGCCAAGCTGGCGCCTATGGCAGCAGCAAGGCTGCGGTGGATTATCTCGCACTGGCCTTAGGCACCGATTTAAAAGCTAAGCAGGTATCAGTGCACTGCATTCAACCGGGCTTTGTTAAAACCCCGTTAACCGACAAAAACAATTTTGCCATGCCCAATCTAATTAGCCCACAACAGGCAAGTCGTTATATTCGCCGAGGCTTGGTTAAGGGCAAAGCTAGAATCAACTTTCCCGGTGTTTTTAGCGGGATATTACATGCGCTAAGTTGCTTACCGGCGCGCTGGCAGCAAGCACTTTGTCAGCGTTTAGCGAATAAATAAGGACGTATTGATACATGAAAATAGCCATCATTGGTTCAGGGATTTCAGGCATGACTTGTGCCCATCTGCTACAGCATGACCACCACGTGACCTTATTGGAGCAAAATGATTATTTGGGCGGACATACCGCTACTAATCAGCTGGAAATAGAGGGAAAGAGCTACGCCGTAGACAGTGGTTTCATCGTATTTAACGACCGCACTTATCCTCTGTTTAATAAGCTGCTCGCCAAACTAGGTATTCAGGCCCAGCCTACCGAAATGAGCTTCAGTGTGGTGAATCCCGAGTTGGGACTGCAATATAATGGCCATAATTTGAATACGCTGTTCGCTCAACGCAGTAATGTATTTAAGCCGCATTTCTATAAATTTATTAGTGAAATCCTGCGTTTTAACAAGCTGGCCAAGCAAGCGGTAGATGCCGAGCCATCCCTGAGCGTGGGTCAGTTTTTAACTGAGCATGGTTTTTCTACGATGTTTCAAGAAAACTACCTATTGCCCATGGGTGCGGCCATTTGGTCGTCTACGCTCAATGCGATTAATCAATTTCCCATGCAGTTTTTTTGCTCGCTTCTTCGTTAATCACGGCTTATTGGATGTCACCAACCGCCCTCAATGGTATGTCATCCCCGGCGGATCTCAGCAATACATTAAACCGCTACTAGCCGGGCTAGAGGGTAATATTCACCTAAATTCGCCAGTGCACAACGTGCAGCGAAGTGAGCAAGGCGTCACTATCGACTATGGAGATAACAAGCAGTGGCAGGGAGATGCGGTGGTATTTGCTTGCCATAGTGACCAGGCCCTAGCCATTTTGGGCGAGCAAGCCACTTCCGAAGAGCGAAATATTTTAGGCAAACTCAAATATCAGCCTAATGAAGTGATTTTACATACCGACCAGCGTTTGCTGCCAAGCATTGATCGAGCGCGGGCTAGCTGGAATTATCTGTTGCCGCCTACAAAGGAGCGTGGCGATCGCCTCGCCAGCGTAACCTACGACATGAATCGCTTGCAGGGCTTAGATGATGCGCCACAGTTTTGCGTTACGCTAAACCCGCTGCAAGCCATTGATGAAGACAAGATCATTAAGCGGTTTAACTATATGCACCCGATCTTTTCTATCGAAGGTCATCAGGCTCAGCAGCAACGCGAGCAAATCAGTGGACATAATCATAGTTATTTTTGTGGCGCTTATTGGCATAACGGTTTTCACGAAGATGGAGTGCGCTCGGCGGTGGAAGTATGCCGTCAATTTGGGGTAGAGCTATGAGTATCAAGCACTCTGCCATCGCCTTTGGTGAGACCTTTCACCAGCGCTTTGTGCCGCGAAAACATGGCTTTAGTTACAAGCTGTATTACGCCTACATTGATTTAGCCGAAGAGCAGGCGGTGCAAGATCAGTTGGTTAATTTTGGTCGGTTTTTGCCGTGGTTACGGCTGAAGTCCGCCGACTATTTAGGTAAGGAAGGCGGCTCTATTTACGATAAAGCTTTGGCCGCACAACGCCGCTTTCAAGCCGATTATCAAGCTAAGCAAATCGTATTATTAGGCCAACTGCGTTGTTTGGGCTGGTTTTTTAGTCCGGTTAATTTTGTGCTTTACGGTGATGGCGAAAAGTTTGACTACTTGCTGGCCGAAGTCACCAATACGCCGTGGAAAGAAAAGCATCAGTATTGGTTAAATCTGAATGAATTAGCCGCCCACGACAAGGTTTTCCATGTATCGCCATTTAACCCTATGGACATGCAGTATCGCTGGCAGGTTGAGTTGGCCCAGCAGCAACTGCAAATTGTGATCAATTGTTGGCGTGAACAAAAAGAATTTTCTGCTGGACTGAATTTATTTAAGCAACCTTTGAACTCTTCTAGTCTTCGCCGCGTAATAAAAGCATACCCACTGATGACCTTGAAAGTGGTGGCGGGAATTTATTGGCAGGCCTTGAAGCTGTGGCTGAAGAAAGTGCCATTTTACGCGCACCCGTAGTTATAAGGTACTCATTAACAGGCTTGTGTAAGGACATACTATGACAACTGCAAAATCTCTGTTACTTGGCTCTCTAGGAGGCAGCGTAAACTGGGCCAGAAAATTGGTGGTAAACAGTTTTGCTGGCTTAAAAGGAGGCTCCATTACCCTAAGCCAGCCGGGTTATACCTCTATTCATCTTGGCGAGTTAGATCATCCCAATAACGTGGAAGTGCACATTCTTGAGCCACAAGTGTTTGCGCGTATTCTACGTGGTGGCAGTGTGGCCGCCGGAGAAACCTATATCGACGGCTTATGGCGCTGTTCAGACTTGCATGCCTTGTTGCAGTTGCTGGCCAATAACCAACAGCAAATAGACAGCTTAGACCGCCGTTTACACTGGTTGAGTGATGGCTGGATGAAGTTACAACATTTCTTTCGTCGTAATCATAAGCGCCAAGCCAAGAAAAACATTCTGGCTCACTACGACTTAGGCAACGGCTTTTATCAATCTTTTCTTGATTCGCAAATGCAATATTCTTCGGCTTTGTTCGCAGGCCAAGCGCTGAGTTTAGAACAAGCGCAAAACCAAAAATTGAAGCGGATTTGTGAGCAACTACAGCTAAGCCCAGATGATAACCTGTTAGAAATTGGCACCGGTTGGGGAGGCCTTGCCATGTATGCGGCCAAGCACTACGGCTGTAAGGTGACTACCACCACCATCTCCGATAAGCAATTTTCCCATGTGCAACAACAAGTTAAACAGCAGCAGCTTGAGCACTTAATTACGGTACTGAATAAAGACTATCGCGACCTCAGTGGTGAATACGATAAGTTAGTGTCGATAGAAATGATTGAAGCGGTGGGCGAGCAATATTTGCCCGGCTTTGCCGAGATCTGCAGTAAGCGCTTAAAAGTGGGTGGCCGCATGTTACTGCAAGCCATTACCATCGATGACCGCCGTTTCTCTGCGTATCGTAAGAGTGTGGATTTTATTCAGCAATATGTTTTCCCTGGTGGTTTCTTGCCTTCACCTTCCTTGCTTAAGCAGTTGTTTAGCAAGCAAAAGCTGATCCCGGTGCAACGCCTTGAAATGGGTTTGGATTACGCCCAAACCTTGCAACATTGGCATCAACGAGTAGTGCAGCAACGCCACGAGGGGCAGCAAAACTTTGGCTTTAGCGAACAGTTTTATCGTTTGTGGCACTTCTATTTTGCCTACTGCGAAGCAGGCTTTCGTAGCCACAATATTGGCACCGAACAGTTAACCTTAGTGAAGCAGTAACACTTATGCCTTGGTTAAGCTTTGTCGCCTTTAAGCTGAATTGGTTGGCCGCCTTCTTCTGGGGGGCACAGGCCGAACTGCTGATGTTATTGGGCATTGCTGCGCTGATAGCCCTGCAAAGTTATCGTTTCGGCTACGCCGTGCTGCTGCCTTGTGCGCTACTAGCCGGATTAGGCATAGCGGCAGATTGGCTGCTGGTATGGCTAGAGTTATTAAGCTTTAACCATCCGGGCTTGCCCTTGTTTATGGCCTTGTTGTGGGTGAGCTTCGCCCTGTTACTGCCCTCCTTACTCGCCTTGGGGCGTACTTGCTTGCTGCTTGTGGTGGGGGTTATGGGGCCAGTTTCCTACTATTTGGCTAACTTAGCCGAGGTATTAAGCTTACAGCCTAGCAGTGAACTGACCGCTGTGCTGTTACTTCCTTTATGGACGGGCTTAGCCTGCCTAGCCCTGTATCTATTGGAGCCGCGCCATGCTTAATGCTATTTTGTTAGCCGCGCTGTTAAGCAGCGCCAGCGTACCAAATTCAGCCTTACAAAAAGTCGGCGAAGCACAGTTGCGTTGGTTGTTTTGGCCGATTTATCAGGTGAGTTTACATAGCCCTGATGGGCAATATCAGCCGCAGCGCTATCCCATGAGTTTGAGCATTCACTATTTGCGAGACATCAAACAAAGCGCCTTATTAGAGGCCACCCAAGACGAGTGGCAGCGCTTGGGCGTTTGCCAACAGGCACCTTGTCAGCGCTGGCTCGGTCAACTCGCCGAGATTTGGCCCGACTTACAGCAAGGTGATCAACTGCAGTTATTTGCCGCTTCTGCCGATCAGGCCACGTTTTACTTAAATGGCCAAGCCTTAGGTAAAATGAACGACGATTTATTTAGTCAGCATTTTCTCGATATTTGGTTATCAGAGAACAGCCGTTTTCCAGAGCAACAACAAGCGCTGGTGGGCGGCGAATGAGCATCAACCAAAGCTCTCTGGATTGGCTGTTGTTTTATACATGCGCCGGGCTAAGGTTGCTGATGGCTGTACTTGTCTTGCCACTGTTCTTCATGTACCAATTGTTTTAAGTCTTCGCGGGCTAACCAGCCAAATTGCTCTAATTCGGGCTGCTCGGCAAAATGGGAGACATAACCAAGGCACAGGTAGCCAATAATGCTTAAGCGCTGCGGTATGTTCAGCGCATCGCGCAGCACTTGGTCATCAATAATGCTTACCCAACCTAGCCCAATGTTCTCTGCGCGCGCCGCCAACCACATATTTTGAATGGCACAGACGGTGCTGTATAAATCCATTTCTGGTTTGATGGTGCGGCCAATAACTACTGGTCCATTTCGCTCTCGGTCACAGGTAACACAAATGCCTAAGGGTGCTTCTACAATGCCTTCTAGCTTAAAGCTTTGGTAAGTTTGGCGAAGCTCCGGCGGAAATTGTAAGGCCGACTTAGCACTGGCCGCTTCATACCCTTGTTTTATCGCCTGTTTGGTGGCGGGCTGGCGAACCAAAATAAAATCCCATGGCTGGCTAAATCCAACGCTGGGAGCGTGATGAGCGGCCTGCAAAATACGTTCAATCACCGCTTGCTCTATGGGAGTATCAAGAAAATCTTGGCGAACATCACGGCGAGAATAAATGACTTTGTAAAGCGCATCTCGCTCAGCTTGGTTTATCTGCATGTTGCCCTCTATGGCTAAAATTGGCCATTAAGCCTGAAGCGTGACCGTTCTGCAATGCTTGCCGATTTTTCTAACACTCTTCTCAGCTGCACTTATTGGTAGTCGTCTTGGTAGTTTTTCGGCGGCGGTGTCCAGGCGCGGTCGGCTTGTGAATGGCCGTCGATGCGGTCTCTGTTCATTGCCTTACCCAATAGCTTTTCGAGTTGCAAAAACAGTTCGCGGTAGTCGTTACTAAAGCGGTTGTCTTCACTGCTGGCTAGCCAAGTTTTATAGAGTTTTTCTTTATGATCTTTTTCGATTTGGTCGAAGGCGGTTTTTAGTTGCTCTGATTTAAAGGGATGAAAGCCCAATTCGTTGAGCACGCGCCCACCCATTTCTAAGGCCGAGTAATAAGCTTCGGTAATCACGTGGTCGGCACCAAGGCTGCGCAGTTCGTAGGCATGGCCGCGGTCGAAGGCGCGTACCATTAAACACACATGGGGGTGATGTTGTTTCACGTATTTAACAATGTTTCTTACCCGTTGTTTGTCGTCGATGGTGACCACCATTAACTTGGCTTCTTCTATGCCTGCGGTATGCAATAACTCGGGTTGCGAGGCATCACCAAAATAGCTTTTGATGTTAATTTTGCGCATCAGCTCCACTTGGCCAGCCTGGTGATCCAGTACCACAGTACTAATGCCATTGGCCGTTAAGAAGCGGTTAACGATTTGTCCGAAACGGCCAATACCGGCAATAATTACCGTGCCTTTTTCATCTATTTCATCCGGCTCTCGGTGATTCTCGCTGCGCGCATAGCGCGGTAGGATAACTTTGTCGTACACAATGAACAGTGCCGGGGTGAGAAACATCGAAAAGGCTACCACTAGCGACAATATTTGAGAGATGTTGTAGGGCAGTACGTTGTTTTGCACCGTGTAGTTAAGCAATACAAAACCAAATTCACCGGCTTGGGCCAAACTTAGTGCAAACAACCAGCGGTCGCTGTTTTTAATTTTAAACACGATGGCCAGAGAGAATAGGATCAGCGCTTTAATCGCAATCACCGCCAAGGCTAAGCCGATGACCACCAGCCAGTGCTGAGACAATACCGCGAAATCGACAGCGGCTCCCACGGTGATGAAAAACAGGCCTAGTAGTAAGCCCTTAAAGGGTTCGATGGTGGATTCCAGCTCATGGCGAAATTCACTGTTGGCCAATACCACACCTGCTAAAAACGCGCCCAAAGCGGGGGATAAGCCGATTAAGCTCATTAATGCAGCAATGCCTATCACCAACATTAAGGTGGCGGCGGTAAAAATTTCCCGTAAGCCCGAGCTGGCCACATAGCGAAATAATGGTCGGCTTAAATAGTGCCCCGCGGTAACCAGCGTAATAATCGCAGCCACCACCACTAAGGCATAAGCCCAACCGGGTAGATGGGCGCTAAGCAGCAGGTTTTCGCCATGGCTGGCAACCGCGTTATTGGCTTGTTGGTTTTGGGTAATCAGCTCAGGTAGTGCCAATAAGGGAATTAGCGCTAGCATTGGGATTACCGCCATGTCTTGAAATAGCAATACCGAAAACGAAGAGCGGCCACCATCGGTTTTACTTAAGCCTTTCTCGTTAAAGGTTTGCAATACAATCGCGGTGGAGGAAAGCGAAAAAATAAGCCCAATGGCCAAAGAGATAGACCAAGCTAAACCCAACCAGAGACAGCCCAACATCACCACTAAGGTCGTTAGGCTAACTTGCAGGCCGCCCAAGCCCAGTAGCTTGTGACGCATGTTCCAAATCATCTTTGGTTCTAGCTCTAGCCCCACCACAAACAGCATCATTACTACACCAAATTCGGCAAAGTGCTGAATGGTTGCGGCCTCGCTGCCGACTAAGCCAATCACTGGCCCAATCATCACCCCTGCGACTAAGTAACCGAGCACCGAACCTAAGCCGAGCCGCTTGGCTAAAGGCACCGCCAATACCGCGGCAATCAGATAAACAAAAGCTTGTAAAAAGTAACCTGTCATGAGCGCTCCTTAAATACTTCGGTAGGCAGCGTTGCTAGGTTTTCTAGCTGGCATGCGATGTCTAGCTCAATGCGGTCTTCAACTAAAGCATGCAGCAGTTGCGACCAGTTATTTAGGTGTAACTCTAGGCGTTGTTCTTCTACCGCGGTGCGCGAGCCAAACAGCGCGAATGGTGCTAAGTAGCGCATGCCGGTGAGCCAGGCTGTTTGTTCTAAGGGGTGTAACAGTTGGCGAATAGAAAAGTGGTTATAACCTTCATTTTGATAGGCTTTTTCTACGCCGCCTGCGGTAAGGGCCGCCATAAATAGCTTACCGCGTAAGTGATTGCCGTGTTTGCCATAGGCAAATCCATATTCCAAGACTAAGTCTTGCCATTCTTTGAGAATGGCCGGGGTTGAATACCAATACAAGGGAAACAGCATGATCACCACATCGTGGGCGAGTAGCCGTTGTTGCTCTTTGTCTACGTTGATATGGAAATTGGGGTATTCGGCATATAAATCTACCGCAGTCACGCCGGGGATCTGCTGCGCTAGTTTAAACATAGGGCGGTTGATCTCGGAGCGCTCTTGAGAAGGGTGAGCAAAAAGCACTAATACTTGTTGTTTCTGCTGAGGCATAGTTAATCCCTAATAAGCCTGCGAATGCGCAGCAGTGAAAACTGAATTCAATATAGGTAGTTTTACTTACGCGATTCAAGTAAAACCTACGTTGTTAATTCGCTGAACGCGGGGTCTTTAACCAATTGCGCTGGGCTAAAGTGGCTTGCCTAAGTCGCGCAAGCCAAGGCTAAATGGGCTGATTTATTTTATTGCCAGCACCTGAACCACACTGCTTTCGCCTTGGTGGTAGGGGCCTTCGTCAATATAACGGGTAAGCTCGCGGCCAATCGAAAAGTCTAAGCCGTCCAGTTCTAGCTTTAGGTGCTCTAAAGACATGAAAAAGTCTAATTGCTCGGCGGGTGGCCCACCACGACCTTCGGTTTCTAGTTGACGTTTGGTGAAAGCTTCTAACAGCAATACGCCGGTATTTTTTAAGGCTTTAACGCAGCGTTGGTGTAAGTCTTTACGCAGAGGCGCGGGCATGTGGGCAAAAATAGACACAATACCATCCCAGCGTTCTTCACCTAAGTCATATGTGGCCAGATCGGCTACCTCGGTATGAATGGTAACGTCGTGTTGTTGAGCCAATAATTGAGCTTTTTCTAGTCCTACGACAGATTGGTCTACCGCTGTGACTTGATAGCCTTGGCTGGCCAAATATACTGCATTGCGGCCTTCACCTTCTGCTAAGCACAGCACTTTTCCCCGTTGCAGTATTGCTGAGCTTTCGGCACGCAGAAAATCATTGGCGGTGGTACCGTAGATATAATCCGATCGTTGATAACGTTGATCCCACATGTTCACTCTCCTCGGCACCTGATAATACCTAGCAGTTTATCGTGTTTATGGCTTGAAGCAGAGACTTGTTGTGAGAATATTTTTCGCTTGCCGTTAATGGCATCTTTCAAGGTTAGTTAAGCTATTGCCGTGAGTTAAGATGTTTTCGCTTAGCTGGCTGCTTTAGTCTAAAGAGCCAGCTTTAAGTTTACACTCGGCGCTTAGGTGTTGTTTATTGCCGGCTTAAGCAGGAACTGTCTGGAGCAACAATCAGCGTTATGGCTTGCGGCTCAACTTCGATATGGGCTTGCTTAAACTCATAGGGTTCGCCATCAAGGTTACAAGGAAGTGCTTGCTCTAGCTTTATGTCGAGGCTGGCGGTTTGCCAGCTAATTACATACTCTGCCTCGGGCTGTGTTTCTCCTTGGCTAAAGGCGCTAGCTTCTTGTATGACTTGGCTTAGAGCGAAGGCTGGGAAGGCTTTAATCACGCAGACGTCAAGCAGGCCATCGTTGACTAACGCCTTGGGCGCCAATTCTTGACCACCGCCTGCTTGTTTGCCATTGCATAAGGCGGCCAGAACTAATTCATCATTAAAGCGGTGTTCTTCGCTACTGATCTCGCCTTTATAGGCGCTAAGGGTAACCGCCTTTAGTAAGCCGGATAGGGTATAAGCGCCACCGCCGAGTAAGTCTTTTAGTTCTGTGGGGGTATCGGCGGTCACTTCTGCGGCAAAACCGGCACTTAATACATTCAAAAAATAATGGCTTGATGATTCTTCAGGGCCTTCTACACGTATTACATCAATTGCTTGCGGTTGATTATCTAAGGCGAACTGTAAGGCTTCGCTGGCCTCTAACGGCAGACCACAGCCGTTGGCGAAATCGTTGGCAGTGCCCAGTGGCATAATGGCAAGGCTGGGGCGCTCATCCTTCGGAAGTTGCATTAGCGCCGATACTGCCGCCTGAACCGAGCCGTCACCGCCACCAATCATTAGTTTTTTGTCGGGGTGATTCCAGCCTTGTTGGTGGGCTTCATTTATTAACCGTGGCACATCGGCAGCCTCCCAAGTCACTCTAACTTGAATGTCGTTGCCCTGTTCTCGCAGTGCCAATACCGCTTCGCGTAGTTCTTCTTGTTGAGCTTTTTTGCCGTTTAGGATCAGTCTTAGTGTCATTATTCCTCTCCGTTATTTGCGCTTTGCTCGCTCATCCAAAAAACAACAAGCTGGCTTATGCTGAAGTGTTGGCCTTAAGCTAGGCCCTTCATGCGTAGGTATAAGTTTTCTACTTTATCGCGAGCCCATTGGGTTTTTCGTAAAAACTTAAGGCTAGATTTAATGCTGGGATCGTGAGTAAAACAGCGAATGTTGATTCTTGCGCCGAGCCCTTCCCAACCATAAAAGTCGACGAGTTCGGTGAGTATGGCTTGTAGTGTTTTACCATGCAATGGGTTGTTTTTTTGAGTCATGCTAGTGGCCGTTAATTAATTCTCACTAAGTATATCAGTTGCTGGGGGGCGGCTGGTAGCCGAGAGTGAGGGGTTGTGGTTGGGTGAGTGGGGCGCTGCAATGGCCTCGTCAATGATAAGCGTTGTCTATTAATGAAAAACTATTGGCAACAAAAGCTAAAGTTTTTGTTTAGCCAGCCGATTAAGGGCTGATGTCCAGGAATAGGAGGTAGAATGGAAATCAGTGGAGCAAGCACTTCGCAATCAATGGAAGTGATCTCAGCGCAGTTGGCCCAGGGCCAACAAAAGCAAGACGGTAAAGCAGTACAAGAACTTGTTGCCGCTGCCGAAGTCCCGCAAGCCGCCCCTGCGAGCAGACCAGGTCTTGGTGGAAATATTAATATTAAAGTGTAAATAGACTAAGCCGCGCTGCGGCTTACTCTTTTTTTATATCCGCTGCGTTGTTCGGTGAAAGTAAGCCTACTCGTGCAAACTTGTTTAACTCTTGAGCAGGTTTTTCTTCTCTATAGATCGCCCTCTCATAAGCCTTAAGTTTTTTATAAATAAGTCGCCTTTTGTTGATTGAAGTCAATCGATTAACTAGCCGCGTAAATAACTTATGACCTACTGTTTTAAGGTAACTATAAAGCCGTTCACGGCTACTTACTCCTAATAAATTTCAATTGAGTAACAAGATATGCAAACTGTTAGCGCTCGCCTAAAGATTATAATTATGATGTTTCTGGTGGCATTTTCCCTGCTTGCTTATAAAGGCATATCGGGGATGAATGCCGCAACCCGTTCGATAAATGATATGTACTCAGAGGGGATGCAGCACACCATTAGAGCCGGTAAAATTCTCAATGCCTTGGGGGAAGCTCGAAGCTCTTTGTTGCTCTCTTTTCAACATGATCCCCAGTCTGAATTCGTTAATATGCATGACCATCCGGTGTCTTTGCATGTGAATGATATTCAGCAAGCGATGAAAGACTTGCATCATATTGTGGATGCAGAACTGGCAGGGGCAAATTTATCTCAACAAGAGCAGCAAGTTATATCGTCGCTAGAGCGCCAGCTCGACGTTATTACAGAGCAAGGTTTTACGGTGGCGCTAAATGCCATCGCGAAAGGGGATTTCCAAGCGGCTAACTTGGCTTTATTAAAAGTGATTAACCCAAGTTACGTAGAGGTGACAAAACACGCTGAGCAGTTTTTAGAAGCACAGATAACGGAAGCCGCTTCCTCTTTAGCGACAGCACAAAGCAATACTCGCTCTTTTCTGTGGGGAGGCGCCATTATCACACTAGTTAGTTTGCTGGTTATTGTGGGCTTGTCACTGCTAACCATGAAGCGTGTTAGCGCTGCTGCGGGTCAACTTCAAGAGAAATCAAAGCTGATTGTGGAAGGCGATTTGACTCAGCGTATTGAGCTTAGCGGGCAAGACGAATTTAGCCATATCGCCAATGATGTAAATAACATTGTGACTCAGTTCCAACATGTAGTGGCGACTAATCAGGCCTCCATCGACAGCTTAGCCAGTGCTGCAGAAGAGGGCTCGACAGTCGCTGAGCAAACCAAACAAAATGTGTTTGACCAGCAACAGCAAACTCAACTTATTGCCACAGCAATTCACCAGTTCACCGCTACCGTGCATGAAGTGGCGCAAAACGCCAGTGGCGCAGCAGAAGCTTCAGAAGAGGCAGACCATGCCGCCGACCAAGGTAAAGAGGTGGTACAGCAAAGTATCAATATGGTAGAGACCTTGTCGCAAGAAATGCAAGAGACGGTGGGAGTGATGCAAAATCTGGCACAGCATGTGGCAGAAATCAGCAGCGTGATCGAAGTGATTCAAAGCATTTCCGAGCAAACCAACCTGCTAGCGCTTAATGCGGCCATTGAGGCAGCTCGCGCAGGAGAGCAAGGGCGAGGTTTTGCAGTGGTGGCCGACGAGGTTCGAACCTTAGCCAGTCGAACTCAGCAATCTACCGGCGAAATTCAGCAAACTATTACTCAGCTACAGCAGGGCAGCCGTGAAGCCATGAGTCGCTTAGAGCAAGGGGCGCAGAGTGCTAAACAAACTGCAGAAAAATCTGTGCTTGCCGGTGAGGTATTGGCGCTAATTACGCAAAGCGTGGATAAGATTTCTGCGATGAATGCTCAAATTGCTACCGCCGCTGAGCAGCAGAGTTCGGTCACCGAAGAAATTAACCAGAATATTACCACCATTAGTGAAATCTCTAATCAAACCGCTAGCGGTGCTGAGCAAAACAGCAGTTCAACGTTGGTATTGGCACAGTTGGCTGAACAACTCAGGCTAGAAATACAAGCTTATCGCGTTTAGGCGTTGGTGCCGAATTAGGCGCTTCTGCTAGCAAAGCTAAATAAAATGACTATCTTAGGCAAAAACTCTGAAGTTTTTGCCTAAGTTGTTTTTAAATTTTAAGTATTCTTAAATTATCAGTGTTATTGATAATTAACCATAGACCCACCAGCACCGCATGCGCTACAGTTTGCTTTCGGTTTTTAGTAGGTGACTCAGTATGCGACGCATTGGTTTGTTGGTGGCGGCGCTCATTATGGTTATTACTTGGACGTTTTACCGGAATGACGCGGCTGACGAGGGTAAGGCTTCAAGCACTCCTCCTGTAACGGTGGAGGTGGTCCGTTTAAGTAATGGCGTACTTAATCAGCAGGTGCATTTATTGGGTAATGTCTTTGCTTTGCGTTCGGTAGAGATAAAGCCGGAGGTAGATGGGCGGATTAGCGACATTGCTGTTCAATCGGGGCAACGAGTTAAACAAGGGCAGTTGTTGGTTCAGCTCGACAATCGTCATCAACGAGCGGTAATGATGCGTGAGCAAGCCCGCTTAAGTGATATTCAGCGCCAGCATCAAAACTTACTGCAACTCTTACCTAAGGGCGCTACAACTCAAGCCGAAGTGGATCGCTATGAATCTCAGGTGGCGATGCAGCAGGCCGAGTTAGCGCTTGCCGAAGCGGCCTTGCAAGACCGAGCCTTACGCGCGCCGTTTGATGGCCAGCTTGGTTTGGTGGATTTAAGCCTCGGCCAAGTGGTTAACTCTGATACTGTGTTAATGACCTTGGACGATGCCAGCACTCTACGCTTAAATGTGCCTGTCGCGGCGCGCTATTTGGGACAAATTCAACTTGGGCAAACCGCCCAACTGCGCCAGTCTGGCGCCGAGCAACGAGTATTTGAAGCCAAGGTGAGTAGCATCGATAGTCGGGTTCGCGACGAAACCTTAAATGTGTTTGTGCAACTGTCTATCGATAATCAGCAGGGCTTGCTGGCTCCTGGCACCTTAATCAGCGGTGAATTGTCGCTAGCCTCTAGCGAGCACTTGTTAATGCCCTTGCAAGCGGTCGCCTACGATGGTGAGCGTCGTTATGCCTACCGCTTAAACCAGCAAACCGTAGATAAAGTAGAAGTAAGCTTGGGGCAGCGTGGTGATGAGCAAGTTGAGGTTTTAAGTGGTTTAGTCGCCGGTGATCAGGTGGTGTATAAGGGCTTGGTTAAGCTTCACGACGGCATCGAGGTTGAAGTACTTAACTAATGAAAATATCTGATCTGTCCATGTACCGCCCGGTGGCGGCGATAGTATTAAGCCTGCTGCTGATGTTATTTGGTCTGGTGGCTTACACTGAGCTGCCCGTGCGCGAAATGCCCGATATTGAAAGCCCAGTGGTGTCGATAGGTACCCCGTATCGCGGCAGCGCCTCGTCCATCGTTGAGTCACAAATTACCAAACCTTTAGAAGATGAACTCAGTGGCATCGACGGCATTGACTATATTTGGTCCTCTTCTTGGGACGGTTGGTCGGGCATCACCATTACCTTCAAGCAAGGCCACAATATGTTGGAGGCGGTGAGTGATGTGCGCGATGCAGTAAGCCGGGCACGCGGCCGCCTGCCCGACGATGTGGATGAGCCCATCGTACGTAAAAGCGATAGCGAAGAAGCGCCATTCATGTGGCTAAACCTCACTACCAGTATGCAAGATAGAGTGGAGTTGAGTGACTTTGCCGAGCGGATTTTAATTGAACGCCTAAGCCTGCTACCCGGCGTAAGTGCGGTGAATACTTCGGGTTTGGTTGAGCGGGTGATGTACATTGAGTTAGACCCCACCGCCATGGCGGGGCGTGGGCTTACCACCAATGACGTGCTTACCGCGCTAAATCAAGAAAACCTGCAATTACCCGCAGGCTATGTAAGAAACGATAGCCTGAATATCGTGGTAAGAGTGGCGCGGATGTACCAGCAGGCCGAGGACTTTGCCCGCTTACAAATTGCTAATGTGGCTGGCGACCATGTCACCTTAGATGATATTGCGCATATTTATGTTGGCGCGAAAAAAGACACCACCACGTTTAAGAGTAATGGCGTAGACAGCATGGGCTTGGGCATTGTTGCCATGTCTAAGGCCAACCCCTTGGATGTGGCCGATACAGTGAGCGCCGAACTGGAGCGTTTACAGCGCTTTTTGCCCGAGGGCGCTGCTTTAACGGTTGATTACGACAGCACCGTATTTATTCGCCAAGCCATTAGCGAGGTCTATTCCACACTGGCAATTTGTGCCGTATTGGTGGTGCTGGTGCTGTACTTATTTTTGGGGCGGATTAGCGCTACCTTAATTCCGGCTATTACCGTGCCGGTATCACTGATTGCGGCTTTCTCGGCGGCTTATTGGTTTGGCTATAGCATCAATTTAATCACCTTAATGGCCTTAATTCTGGCGATTGGTTTGGTGGTGGACGATGCCATTGTGGTGGTGGAAAACATTATTCGCCACCGCGCGGCTGGTGAGCCTCCCCTAGTGGCGGCATTTCGTGGTGCCAAAGAACTGAATTTTGCGGTTATTGCCACCACCATTGTATTGGTGATGGTGTTTCTTCCGCTGTTGTTTATGCAGGGAAAAATGGGTGACTTGTTTGCCGAGTTTGCGGTGCTCTTGTCAGCGGCGGTGATTTTTTCTTCCTTGGTGGCGCTAACGCTAGCGCCGGTGATGGCGGGCAAGCTGTTTGAAAAAGATCCCACTAAAACCACCTGGCTTAACCGCTCAGTAGGGCGAGCAATGACTCGTTTAGAGAAAGCCTATACTCAGTTGTTGCATCATATGATCGACTACAAGTTAAGCGCTGTAGTATTTGTTGGCGCTTGTTTGCTGGCGCTGATGTGGGCTTATCAACAGCAGCAAACTGCCTTTGCCCCAAAAGAAGATCGGGGCGTGGTGAATGTGTATGTGGGTGGCGAGGAAGCGACGAGTTATCCGCGCATGTTAGAAAGCATGGCGGCCATTGAACAACGTTTATTACCGATGATGGCAGAAGACGGCCCAATAGCAACACTCAACTATTCTGCTCCGGCTTTCGGTAGTTGGGCCGACCACCAAGGTTTCTTCATTGTGCGCTTAAAAGATTGGAGTGAGCGAGAGCAAAACGCCGCCGAGGTGGTTGAGATGATCCGCCAAGCCGCACACGACGTGAGTGATGTGAAGGTTTATCCCTATCAGCCCAGCTTTGGTGGGCGAGCTGGCGAGCCTGTGCAGTTTGTCTTGCAAGGTGATGATTACCAGCAACTGTATCGTTACGCCCAAGAGCTAGAGCAGCAAGCCAATGCCAGTGGGCTGATGCATGGCGTGAAGTTGGACTATAATCCCACCACGCC
Source organism: Agarivorans sp. (assembly GCF_050295395.1). Lineage (NCBI taxonomy): Bacteria > Pseudomonadati > Pseudomonadota > Gammaproteobacteria > Alteromonadales > Alteromonadaceae > Agarivorans > Agarivorans sp. The sequence continues at coordinate 25,406 of NZ_JBNKPP010000158.1, read as the reverse complement.
AGAAATAGTGTTAAGCGTGAACCGCTTAGCCGCCAGAGAGCTAGGCATTAGCGTGAATGATATCGCCAGTACCCTTGAGGTATTGCTAGGAGGGCGAACCCAAACCCGTTTTGAAGAGTTTGGCGAAGAGTACGATGTGTATTTAAAAGCCGACGAGCAGCAATTTCAGTCCCCCAGTGATTTAAGCAAGGTTTACCTGCGCAGTGACAGTGGAAACTTGGTTTCCTTAGACAGCTTAGTCAGCGCCAAGCAGGAAGCTTCGGCCCGAGGTTTGTTTCATTATCAGCGTAAAAAGTCGATTAGCCTGAAGGCTAACCTTAGCGACCAAGTCAGCCTAGGAGAGGCGCTAAGTTTTTTGAATCATGCCTCGGCGCAGATGCTGCCCAGCGGTTATACCGTAGATTACGCCGGAGAATCAAAAGAGTTTTATGACAACCAACGCGAGTTATGGCTGTTGTTTGCGCTCGCTTTACTGGTGTGTTACTTGGTATTGGCGGCGCAGTTTGAAAGTTTTATTAGCCCAGCGATTGTGATGTTAACGGTGCCTTTGGGTTTGTTGGGCGGCTTATTGGGCTTGTTGATTACCGGTGAAACGCTAAATATTTACAGCCAGTTAGGGCTATTGATGTTAATCGGTATGGCTACCAAAAACGGTATTTTGATTGTTGAGTTTGCCAACCAGTTACGCGATCGCGGCTTGCCGGTAAAACAAGCCATTTTAACTGCGGCGGGCAATCGATTACGGCCCATTGTGATGACCACGCTAACCACTGTCTTAGGCGCTCTGCCAATGTTGTTAGCGACTGGTGCGGGCGCTGAAACCCGCTTTGCCATTGGCGTAGTGATTTTTAGCGGGATGTTATTGGCCAGTTTGGTGACCCTGTTCGTGGTGCCTTGTTTATACAACCTGTTGGGAGGCTTGAGTGGCTCGCCAGAAGCGCGCGCCGAGCAGTTGAAACAGCAACTCGATGCGCCTAGTTTATTGGAGAAAGCAGAACCCTAATGCGTAAGATGGATAAACCGCGTGAGCGGGCAATTGTGGCGGCGCTAACCGAGGTATGTGAAACGGCAAAGGCAGCCAATAGCGGATTTGCTTGGATTTCCCATAAGGTTAATTACCAGCGTTTTCCCGATAGTTTGCAGCTCATCTGTGCTTATCGTCAGCCGCAGCATTTAGCTAGCGCGATTGGCGCTGGGGAAACTCAAGCTATCAGCCAACAAATTGTACAAGCCTTGGCGCGGCGGGGGATTAGTTTGACTAAGCCGCAGCGCCAGGTGCGCTTTATTAGCGAGCAACAGAGCTAGTCTTTTACGGTGTTGGGGCAAATAGAATGGCTTATTGCTAGTTAGAGCCTATCGTTTGCCAAACACCTAGCTTAAGTCTGCTGCGCCTAATGAGAGAGTTATTAGGATTCGTCTTCAGACTGTTGTGGCCAAATTGACTTGCCTTCTTCAGGGCTGGCGGTAGGTGCGTCCTCTTCGGCTGACTTGACGCGTATTTTATTACCTGATTGTTTGCTGCCATTTAAGGCTTTAATCGCCGCTTCCGCAGCATCAGTGTCGGCAAAAGTGACAAAGCCAAAGCCCTTCGACTGACCGTTCTCTTTGTCCAATACCAAGTCACAGCTAACTACTTCGCCATAGTCGTTAAACAGTGCCAATAGCTGTTGTTCAGTGATCTTGCGACTTAAATTACGAACCAATAATTTCATGGGAATTCCTAGCTGGCTAGCGTGTAATTGACGCGGTTTCTAAAGCGTCAATATTTCGCGAATGGGTAAGTGACTATTGTTGACTATATCGGCGTAAAAAGCTCACGATATTTGCCTTACTTTGACTACTCAGTTGCTGCATTAACTTAAAGCTAGGCTGAGTAATATTGAATTGCTGCTGCAATTGCTTAAGCAGACATAACCATAATTGCGCAGTCATTTCGGCATCGGCTAAGGCGCGGTGAAAGATCCCTTGGTTATCTATCTGTTGGTGGGCTACCAAGGTGGCCAGCTTGTGATTGGGTGCATCTTGCAATAAGCGCCGCGACAGCAACATGGAACAGGCAAACTCAGCCTGTGCTTGGCGGCCTATATAAGCCCATTCGGCAGTTAAAAAACTGCGGTCGAAAGAGGCATTATGCGCCACCATGTTGTGCGGACCAACAAACTGATAAAAGCGTTCCATCACTTCGGCGCAAGGTGGTGCGTCGGCCAGCATGGCATTGCTGATCCCGGTATAAGATTCAATAAAAGCTGGTATGGCGAAACCGGGATTCATCAGCTCTTGAAAGCGCCCGGTAATCTGGCCGTTTTCCAGTAATACTGCACCAATCTCAATGGCGCGTTCGCCTTGTTTGGGAGATAAACCACTGGTTTCAAAGTCGAGTACCACAACGGTATCGGCGGGAGTAAGCTTGGACAAATGACTAAGGCTAGTAAGTTAACAGAGCCCTATGGTAGCGCTCCTTTAGCAAAACACAAGCCCTAGCCCAGCCGTTGGTTTAGCCCACAAAACTGGGGTTTAGCGCTGACTACTAGGCTTACAACAAAGGGCTAGTACTAACGGCGCGCTTCCCTGCGAGCGGCTGCTTAAACTTAACTTGTAAAGGCTTAAGCACTGATTGGCAGAGCTAATATAAACAGCGCGCCGCCAAGTGAACTACTGGCTACGCTCACCTTACCCGCATGGTTGTGAGCGATGCGCTCGACTATGGATAAGCCCAAACCATGGCCGCCACTTTGACGGCTGCGGCTGTCATCAACCCGAGCAAAGGGTAAAAATATGCTTTCTCGGTAGGCTTCGGGAATGCCTATGCCATCGTCGTGTACTTCAAAAATCACCGACTTATCGGTGGAATAGGCCCGAATTAAGATCTGTTTTTCAGCGTACTTTTGGCTGTTAACAATCAGATTATTCAGTGCCCAGCGGAGCAGTTTTTCATCCGCTGATAGGCTCAATTGGGTGGCACATTCTATTTCAATATTCAGCCACGGGCTCAGTTTAACTAGGCGTTCACAAATGCTATTAAGCAACGGTAGCGGCCTTATGGTTTGTTTTTGCAACTGACGAGCCTTACCCAATTGTGAAAAACTAATTAGTTCGTGGGTGAGTTCTTCGAGGCTGTCTAAGTCTTGGTCCATCTCCTGAATATGCTGGTGCATGCTGTCCATGTCTTTAATGGAACGCGTCATATCTAGGGCAAACCGCAGATTATTGATAGGGGTTTTTAACTCATGAGAGGCGGCAATGCTCATGGCATCTTGCTGTTGTATTAGTGACTTAAGTTTAGCGGCCATGGTATTTAAGCTTTGCGCCATGTGGTTTAGCGGTAGCGGAGCTTGCTCGTTGGCGCTGACATCAAAGTTACCTTGGCCTATCGCCTGCGTTACTTTGGCCAAGTGGTGAGTCTGGCGGTAAAGTGAAAAAGAGAACCACCATAGGCTTAGCGCTAAACACACCGCCATTACGCCTATCATGTACCAGAGCAGCCAACTGCCGTGGTCGAGGAATTCTTCATCTAAATAAAGCGTTAATACTTGTTGCTCTGACCATGGGTAATAGAGGGTGACTTCGTCGTCGCCAAATAGCGTGCTGCGTAGTTCCACCAAGGGCTGTTGAGTACGGAGTTTTTCTTGCTGCTCGGTTGAGAGCTGACTAAGCGGTAGTTGCTGGGCGATGAAGGGAAATTCTCCTTGGTGGGATTGCATTACCGCTTCTAGCTCGCGCCCATCATTTTGTGCTAGCTCGCGTTGCAGCAGATAGTATAGTGGTGAGGCTATTTTGCTAACATGTTCGCGCTCAATACGTTCAATTTGATCACTCACCAACAGGCCATAGCTTAAGGCGGCCAGAGCAATCGCTGAAATCGACGCAATAAATAAGCGAAGGAATAGGGTGATCACAAGGGCTTAAGCGAACTAGAGACTTTGCACAAATAGGTAACCCTTACCACGCACCGATTTAATGTAGCGGTAGGGGGGCGTATTGTCGTTTAGCTTTTTTCTAATGGTGGAAACACGCATATCCAACGAGCGGTCCAAGCCGTCATAATCAATGCCTCGCATTTTTTGGAAGAGTAGGTCGCGGGGCAGTACGTGGCCGGCGTTATCCATGAAAAAATACAATAAGTCGAACTCGGCATCGGTCAGCTCAAGTTGTTGCTCGCCTAGCCAGATACAACGCTGGCTTTGGTCGGCAGTGAGGTCCTGACAACGAATCCGTTGCTTAATTTGTGGATTTGCCAGGGTATTTGGCTGAACCACGCCTTCACTGCGTCGCAGCGCCGAGCGTAGGCGCGCCAGCAGTACATGCGGGCGTAAGGGTTTGCTAAGAAAGTCATCTACTCCAATATTGAGTGCCGAAACTTCGGTAGCATCATCATTTTGCGCAGTGAGCATCAGGATGGGGCCATGGAAGAACGACCGTACTTTCTGACAAACTTGAATACCGTCCATGCCGGGCAGCATTAAATCAAGCAATAGCGCACTGGGTTGATGCTGCTCCAGCAATTGCGTGGCCATATCGCCGCGCTCGGCGGTGATGACTTCAAAACCTTCATTATTTAAGAAGCTGGCTACCAGTTGTTGCTGGCGGGCATCATCTTCAATTAATACCAGTTTATGGCGTATAGCTTGCAAACTTGCTTCCCTACGTAGCGCGTTTCTTTAGCTGGCTTATTTTAGAGGCCCCGTTAGCTGATGCAATGAGCTTTTATCAAAGCTTGATGTTGGTCACTTAAATATAAAAATTACATCATTCGCGGAAATTTATAGAAGGGCTTAAGTTGAAGGCTTAGTGAGTGCTAAGCCAATCTGCAATATAGCTTCAAATAATTGAACATATATTATTAATTGTTGATGTTTTGTTAAGCGCTAGCCGTTAATATCTGTAGCCATTAAATCGAAGCAAGTCATAACAAGGAAGTATATGAATTATTGGCGCAAAGTGGCATTGTTACCGTGTTTTTACTTAGTAAGTGTATTGGCTCAAGCGGAGTCTATCGCCAGCTATCCGGCAGATTGGCGAAGTTGGCCAGTGGTGGGAGAGAGTATGGTGCCGGGCAAAGATGTAGTGCTCCCAGAAGACACGCCTTTGTTCATTCAACAAGCGGTGGCAGCCTATAACTGGATTAATGACGGCAAAGGGACCAAATTAACCACCTATGTGCACCCCGATAAATTAAAGCAATATGCCAGTCACGGCCCCTATGATGACGGTGTGACCGTGGTAGGTGTATATGAAACCCCTGGAGTGGTTTTTGTTACCGAACATCTGGCGGGTGAAGCCATTTACGGCACCTACGATACCGAAGGGAAGGATATTAGCTCGCAGCACCCAACTTTTGAGCCAGAATATTGCGCCCGTTGCCATACCGCTTATCAGGATATCTGTATTAATGGTACCTGTAGTGTGCCAGTGATAGAGCTGTTTAAGGATAACTAAGCTTAAGTGCCTTGGTTTAAATCAGTTAACAAGTTAAAAATCAGTCAGTTGTTGTTTGTTTCGCACCTGATATTGGTGTTATGGCTGGTTTTTACTATGACTTATAACCGCTATCGTAGTGAGTGGGAAACGGGTATTACCCATGCGGTGAGCAATGCACGTAGTAGTAGCAACGCTATTATTGATTTGGTCTCTCCTTCAGCGGCGGGCTTAAATTATACCAACGTAAAATTAGACTCCTCGCTAAAACTTTATGCCGCCGCAGAAAAGCTGATCTATTTTTCAGTGGATGCTATCTCTGATTTTTCATCAACCCCCTTTGCTTTTGCCTACCTGCGTGAACCAGAATTGGTATGGAAAACCCATAACCAAGAGCAGGATATTGCTCAGCAAGAAGCCAAGATTGAACAGTTTAAGCAGCGTCTATTAGCCGACGACGCCGATAAAGTGAAGCTCACTTTTTTAATGGGGCGCGCCCAAGAGCGGCTATTACGTTTTTACATGGATATGAATCACGAGCGCCAGTATGGCCCTCTTTTTCCGCTACCTAATATAGCGCCAGACGATTATCTATTGCTGCCAGATAAGCAGCAATTAGTGTTACATCTCGCCTTACGAAACCGCCATCAGGGCAGCATTTATCTATTTTTTGATGCTCAGCATCTTTACCAGCTACAACGCGATATTCGTTGGCAGTTATTCAAAGAAGCCCTTACCGCTGTTCTATTTTCGGTGATTCTAATTGCTTGGGCTACTTGGTGGATAGTGCGTCCGCTCAAGCGTTTGGCTGGCAATATGAGCGCCCACCTAAAAGATATTGATGTTTCTCAACTCAGCGAATTAGAGCGAGATGATGAGCTAGGTGTATTGGCGCGCCGCTTTAAGAGTTTGGTAGAACGGGCGCAAGGGCAAATGGTTGAGCTTGAGCAGCGCTCTGAGCTGGATGCCTTAACTCAGCTAGGCTCGCGTTTTTATTTTAATGCTTGTTCTGAGGATTATGTGAGTCAGGCCAAACGCGCTCAGCAATGTGTCGGGTTTCTAATTTGCGATTTGGATAACTTTAAAGCCTATAACGATAGCCAGGGGCACCCTGAAGGCGACAAAGTATTACGGCGAGTGGGTTTGTGTATTCAATCAACCATGAAACGTGAAACCGATAAGGCGTTTCGCTTAGGCGGCGAAGAATTTGTGGTGTTATTGCAGACTCACCAAGTTAACGACATTCAGCCAATAGCGGTGCAATTGTGTCAGCAGCTGGAAGGCTTGGAAATACCTCATCCACAAAATGCGCCTTTTGAAGTGGTTACCATGTCAATAGGAATTGGCTTTGTTAACGCTGAAAATCTGCGTCACTTAAACAGTATTGACCAAATCTACGAAGTCGCCGACCAAGCCTTGTATAGAGCGAAAGCGGCCGGTCGTAATGCGATTGAATTAACCGAATGGACACCAGCATGCACATAGGGAAACAATGATGAGTGAAATGCGCAAACAGAAGCGAGTGTGGATAGATACAGATATTACCCTCGGACGTAAAAATAGCTTAGTCAGTTATTGTGATGTGGATGATGGTTATGCCATTGCTGCCTTGCTGCGTTCGGTTGAAGTAGACGTAGTGGGAATCAGCTCAACCTTAGGAAATACCAACGATATTGCTGTTTCTACTCAAGTCGCCAAAGATTTTATCGCGCGTTTTGGCCCCAATAGTGTGGTGGTTAACCAAGGTGCGAGCGCGCCTTTCGAGCAACAAGATGGCCAAGCTTTACCTAAGGGGGTGAGCGCGATGGCTGAGGCCTTGGCTGCAGGGCCGCTATGGATACTGGGCATTGGCGCCGCCACTAACATCGCATTGTTGGCTAAACATTACCCGCAGTTATTGGGCAACATTGAAAAAGTGGTATTGCTGGCAGGGCGCACTAGCATCGACCAGCATTTCATTTCAGGCCACCATCAACCCAAGCCATTTCGCGATTTAAATTTCGAGGCTGACGTAGTGGCCTATAAATACTTGCTCGATAGCCAGCTGGATATTTGCTTGGTGCCTTATCAAGCTTGCCAGCCTTTTTGGTTAACTCAGCATGACCTATTGGGCATGCTAAACGGCAGCAACGTGGCTCGCTACTTGGCGGAAAAATCTGAACCGTGGTTACTAGAGTGGGAAGTGGTGTTTGGTGCCTCAGGCTTTAACCCCTTCGATCTGATTGCGGCCGCTTATCTCATAGATGAGCAGTGGTTTAGCAGCGAGCATTGGCAAGTGGAAATAGTACAAGGGCCAAGCGATACCGAAAAGGGGAAAACCAAGGATTACTTGATTTGTTCAGATACGGTGAGTAGTGGCCGCAGTGTTGAATATTGCACGGCAATTAGCGAGCAGAGTAAAGCCGTGCTGCTAGAGCGTATAAAGAGTCATGACATGCAGCATTTTGTATTAGGCATGTCGCACGTTAATATTATTGTTGATGACATCAGCAAAGCCACAGAGTTTTATCAAAGGGCTTTAGGTTTTGTTTTGGCCAAAGATGATCAAGGCCAGCTGATGGATTACCAAGGGGTAACCATGAGCAGCTTCGCTCTAGATGCGGGGCTAAGTGATGGCAAGGTTAATGTGGATGTGCGTTTCTTACATCATCCGCAAGCGGGGCTCTATTTGGAATTGATGCATTATAATTACCCGCAGGGTAAGCAGCAGTTACCGCCACAGCCAAAGACCTATGATTTAGGTGGGCCGCGCCATATTGCGATGGAGGTGAGCAATTGTAACGAGGTGTTTAACTACCTTAAGAAACAACCCGGTGTGACCATGATAAATACCAGTAATGACTACCATCCTAATAAACTTGATGGTTTCCCTATTACCTTCTTCTACTGGATTGACCCTTACGGAGTGCAATGGGAAATGGAAGAAGGGCGGCAAATGGGGTTATCGCGCAGCATTGTATAAGCTGCGCGAGTTTTGCTCTTTAACGGGTAATCCGCTGGGCGGCGGCGTTTAAGGCTTGTTCCGCCGTTTGGCGGCCAGTGGTTATGTTGCTTAAGCTGGTGGCCATGGCGGCCCAAAATTTGCCCATGGCAGGGGCGTTGGGCATCGGCTTTCCTTGGGCTGCACTGGCATAAACGGCGCTGACTCTGGAGTCGTTAGCCAGTTCTTCTTTTAACTGAAGGTTGGCCATTGCGCCCAAATCGCCACTGGAAAACAGCAAGCGCTGGTTGTCTAGTTTCATCAGATAGTAGTTTAAAAACTCATCCACTAAATCCCCTTGAGTGGTGGCGCTGTTAACCACCGCGCTCCATACCCCAACAAAGGCTTTGGCAGGTTTGCCGTTTACCGTGGGTAAGGGGGCTACGCCAAAATCCATACCGACACTTTCTAGTTCATCCCAGTACCAAGGGCCGTTAATGACCATGGCGACTTGACCCTTTCTAAACTGCACGTCCATGATGGAGTAGTCGGCATTATCTGGCATTAAGTCTTGGTCGAGCATTTTCTTAACGAGTTTTGCCGCATACATGGCGCTGGGGTGATTCACCCCGGTATCTTTAATGTTGTAATGCTGCTGTTGGTCTTTGGCAAAAATGTAAGCGCCACCTGCGGCAAACAAGGGCCAAGTGTAATAACTGTTGTTGTAATCCCACAGTATTGCCTTGGTATTGTGTTGTTGCTGGAGGCGCTGATCTAATTCAAATAACTCTTCGAAGGAGTGCGGCGGTTGCTGAATCAGCGCTTTGTTGTAGATGAGACTTACCGCTTCCACGGAGATCGGGTAGCCATACACTTTTCCTGCTACTTTCACCGCATCCCAAGCATAGGGTTCGGCCGAATCTAGCAGCGCTTGACTGGGCTTAAGTTCTCGCAGTAGCCCGGCGGTAGCCCAATCGCCGATACGGTCATGTGGCCAAAATATAATGTCTGGTCCTTCACCATTCCGTGCTTGGATCTCAAAATTACCGGTGATATCGGTGGGTTGTTTTACCATTACGCTCACACCGGTATCTTGCTCAAACTGCTCAGCAATTTGTTGCATCTGAGGGTAGCTTTTGCCGGTCCATAGGGTGAGGCCTGGGGTGGTGTCGGGAGTACTAACGGCCCAACAGTTGCTGCTTATGATTAAGCCAGCGAATAACGAATACTTCCAAAATGTCATCTTGCGTTCCCAATAACTTACCGGGCTAGATTGGAAAATTCCCGAAGCTTTTGCAAGTTATAGAATCTAGAGGCTGGCGCTTGGTCACAATTAAAACCACCTTGGGTGGGAAGAGCTGAGTTAAGTCGTTATTTGTTAGTGCAGTTGTGGCGCTAGATCGTAAAGTTAGTGCATTTAACAATCCCAGCAAGTGGCTCTTTGGTAAGCGCTATTCCCCCCTTTTTTAGCGCCTTTGGGCGCGATCCTAGCTTCATTTCTATTAGAAATAACAAAACAAATCATGAACATAGTTTCAATAAACGGGCTTGCCAGTTAGAGTATAAGCTCTTTTCTAATTAGATTAAGCAACATGGGTGAGTTTAGAGTGGGTGATTCCGCTGCCAAGGATGCATGCGGGTTGAGCTCTGAATAGCGGTTTACCTGTTGAATAAGGATATCAGTTGATGCAGTTGGCAAAATTAGATGCGCTAATCGAGCGCTTGCAAGGGCTTGAGCGAGTGATTATTCAGGCGCATGACTTTCCCGATCATGATGCCGTAGCTTCGGCCTACGCCTTGGCCTATTTGCTGCGAAAAAAGGGCCTGAAACCACTGATCTGCTACCAAGGCTATTTGGACCGAGTGTCGCTACGAAATCTTATTGATTGGTTGGATATTCCCATCAGTAAAGCCCATCAATTAGATCTTAAACCCAGTGACAAGATCATCGTGGTAGATGGTTGCATAGGTGAAAAAAATGTCACCGATTTACCGGGTTTGGAAGTGGGGGTGATCGACCACCATCAAGTGACTGCGCCGGATTTTGTTTGGTACCACGATGTTCGCCCTGATTATGGCGCTACGGCTACCATCATTCTGGAGTATTTTTTTCACTATCAGCTGCCTATTCCGCAAAAAATAGCCACCGCCTTGCTGGTGGGCTTGGCATTTGATACAGCCAACTTTACTCGCGCGGTTAGCCCTGCCGATGTACAAGCGCTTATTCAATTACAGCAATGTGCCGATATGAGCATTGTTAATCGCATTTGCCGTAATCAGATTGAATATCAAGAGCTTAACTTGTTCCATTCGATGTTGGACTCAATCAAAAAAGTGAATAACTGTGCCTTTGCTAGCCTGCCTGATGGCTGCCCAAAAAACATGTTAGGGGTATTGGGTGATTTCCTACTATCGGTGGATGAGATAGACATAGTGGTGCTGAGCGCGCGCAATCAAGAAAAAACGTTTATTTCGCTTCGCTCTGAATGTAGCCACAATAACGTGGCAAAAATTGTGCGCCAAGCTTTAAATGATTCGGGCATTGGCTTTGGTGGGGGCCACGCCCACATGGCAGGAGGCGTGATTAACAAAGTGTTTTCTGCCGCGCATGAGGCGAACTTCATCTTTGAACTGTTTAGGCCTAAATTGCAGCTGGCTTAGCGGCGCTCGCAGCTGGTGCAGCCCCTACAGGCTGAGCGGGTTGTTGGGTCGAGGCGGCTGCGCTGTACCTTGCAATAGGCATTTTTTAGGGCGCGCCTAGCCGCAAACCAATCACTGGGTTTGGCGATTAATAGGTTGCCATAAAAGCGTTTGGTTAAGGGCTGTCGATATTGCTCGATGAAGCTCGAATCAAAATCGATCTCAAAGTAATCTAGCGCCTCTTCTATTCGCTTAAAGCTTTGGATTTTGTCCTGTAGTTGTTGTTTGTTATTCATTTTCTCACCTGCTTAACTAAGCCTAACAGCGGCCTGTTTCCCATTTATTGATATGGCATAATGGCCAGTCAATTTATTGCTTATAGGTGCCTTTTATTTTGCGCTTGCGAGACTATCAGCAGGCATCGGTAGATGCTGTTTTAACTCACTTTCGTGGCAGTGATGATGCGGCGGTGCTGGTGCTGCCTACTGGGGCAGGTAAAAGCATTGTAATTGCCGAGTTAGCCCGCTTAGCGCGTTACCCCATTTTGGTATTGGCCCACGTTAAAGAGTTGGTGGAGCAAAACCATCAGAAGTTTAAAGACTATGGCTTTAGCGCTGGGGTTTACGCCGCAGGGCTGGGCAAAAAGCAAACCGAGCATGCGGTTACTTTTGCCAGCGTGCAGTCATTAAGTCGCAATCTTGAGCAGTTTAATGACTATTATTCTTTGCTGGTGATCGACGAATGTCACCGGGTGGCTGACGACAGCGATAGTCAATATCAACGCATTATTCAGCATCTAAAAATCCATAACCCGCAACTTAAAGTGCTGGGTTTAACCGCTACGCCCTATCGTTTAGATAAGGGCTGGATCTACCAGCAGCACTATCATGGCTATGTGCGTGGCCAAGCCGATGCTTTTTTCAAAAAATGTATTTATGAACTGCCGCTGCGCTACTTAATTAGCAAGGGCTATTTAACCCAGCCGCTGGTAGTGGATGCCCCCGCTGCGCGTTATCAGTTTGATGAGTTGCCAGCCAGCTACACGGAAGCCCAGTTGGATCAGTTTTTAGCACGTTGCCCACGGGTGACTCAGGCCATTTGCCAGCAATTATTACAATTGGCTGAGCAGCGCCGAGGGGTGATGATATTTGCCGCTTCGGTAAAGCATGCCCAGGAGATTGCCAGTTACCTACCGGCCGAGCAAACCGCGCTACTCACTGGCGATACCGCCAATAAGCTGCGCGACCAATGGGTGGAGCAGTTTAAACGGCAGCAGCTTAAGTTTTTGGTGAATGTATCGGTACTCACCACCGGCTTTGATGCGCCCCATGTGGATTTAATTGCGATTTTGCGACGCACCGCCTCGGTGAGTTTGTATCAACAAATTGCTGGGCGTGGTTTGCGTTTATATGAGGGAAAAAGCGATTGCTTAATCATTGATTATGCGGGCAATAACTACGACTTATACCAACCAGAAATCGGCGAAGTAAAACCCAACCCCAACAGCGCTTTGGTGCAGGTTAGCTGTCCCAAATGTGGTTTTGCCAATATGTTTTGGGGAGTCTGCGATAAAGACGGCGAGCTAATTGAGCACTATGGCCGGCGTTGTCAGGGCTTGGTGCCTGCTGAAGATAAGCCCGAACAGCTACAGCAATGTGATTATCGTTATCAATACAAGCAATGCCCGCAGTGCAACGGTGAAAACGACATTGCCGCGCGCCAATGCCAAAGCTGTGGCTGTCAGCTAAGTGACCCAGATAAGTTATTGAAAGAAGCCTTACAGCTAAAGGATCGTATGGTGTTGCGTTGCAGTGGCATGTCGTTTAGTGCTCAAGAGCAGCAACTTAGCGTGATTTACCACGATGAAGATGGCGCAGAGCTAAAAGAGCAGTTTAATTTCGCTTATGCCAAGGCGCGGCAAGCCTTTAATCAGCATTTTTCTCGGCGCATCAGCGGCCCAGCCAATTTGCCCAATACCGCAGAGCAGGCCTTACAGCAGCTAAATAACATGGTGCATCCCGATTTTGTTATCGCCAAAAAGAACAAACATTATTGGAAAATTGAGCACCGGATCTTCGATTACCAAGGGCCTTATCGTAAGGCCCATCAGCAATATTAGTCTTAGTTTGCGGAATTATTTGAGTAGTTCGGGTTTAAGTAGTGGTGCCACAAAGCTTTTATGTTGCTGGATTTCCTCCAAGCTCAAACCTGTTAACTCATAAGGAAAGACCAGCCAGTCGTCGGTTTGGTGCAAACAAAAATCGGGGCTAATGTCAGTTTGGTTGAAGCTAGGGCGCTCCCACAAAGTGGCTACCTTCACCTGACTTGGCATGTTGCGTTTAAGCTTGCTGCTGAGGCGATTTATTACCGCTTGAATGTTATGGCCGCTGCTAAATACGTCATCTACAATCAGCAAGCTGTCATCCACATTTAGGTTTTCCAATAAATATTGAATCCCATGTACGCGGATCTCCTCGGGTGCGTTAAGAATGTTTTGATAGCTGCTTTGCCCCTGATAAGAGGTACGCAAAGAAATGTGGTCGGTATTTACCCCAAGGGTTTGTAGACACTCTTGCACGTAAATGCCCACTGCACTGCCGCCTCGCCACAAACCCACGATAAAGCTGGGACGAAAGCCACTTTCATAGATGTTTACGCCGAGGCGAAAGGCATCTTCGATCAGCTTTTCCTCTTCGAGATAGCGTTTGTTCATGCTATGGGGGGGATTTTTTACTGCAGCATCTTTACTTGGCATATTGAAGGCCTACTCTTTACAAAACAATTTCACGATTGTGATTTTATACTATAACCTTGAGCACTAGGTCAGCAACGATTATTGGTAATCACTGAAGATGAGCGAAAAATTATATTTAAGCGGACAGTCCCTACTTGAAGATTCGTTCCGCTTAGCCAAACAAGTATTAGACAGCGATTTTAAGCCCACTTTCACCATTGCGGTGTGGCGAGGCGGAGCGCCCATTGGTATTGCGGTGCAAGAGTATTTGGCTTTTCACGGGGTGACCACCGACAACATTGCGATTCGTACTTCCTCTTATGCGGCGGCCATTGATCAGCAGTCTAAGCAGATTAAAGTGCATGGCTTGAGCTATTTGGTTAAGCATGTACAGCATCATGATAAGTTGCTGATTGTTGACGATGTATTTGATACCGGCCGTTCCATTGAAGCGATTATTAGCGAGTTGAGACGCTTAGCCCGTCTAAATACCCCGGAAGATATTCGCGTAGCGGTGCCGTATTATAAGCCCGAGCGCAATCTCACTGAGCGGGTGCCCGATTATTACCTGCACGAAACCAAGCAATGGTTAAAGTATCCGCATTCTTTAGAGGGCCTAAGCCCCGAGGAGATTGCCGAGCATCGTCCCGAGTTATATCAGATTTTAAAAGCCCACCTGTAAAACGATTTGAGAGGTAGCATGCTTAGCCAAGCCGAATTTTCCCAAACTTGTTATGAGAAGTTTTTGTCCTATTTTGATGAAGTGAAGCGGGGCAAAGGCGGTGATTTACAAAAGGGGCGGCTAGAAGGTTTTATGCAAGCCGCTGAGTTGTTAGGCATAGTTGAGCGAGCACGCGCTCAAGCCTTGATGGAACAAGCCCACATGCAGGTGTTTGGTGAAACTATTGCCGAGCGAGAGCGGCGTAAAAAGGCCTTAAAAGAATACGACGAAGAGTGGTTAAACATTCCCAGTATTCAGCGCCAGCAAAAATAAGCCGCCTTGGTCGGGCTACGACCAAGGAGCAAAGCCTAGCTTAAAGGTGGATAAGCAAACTGTTCGACGAACTGGGCGACTTTAGCTAAATGGGGCTGAAGCTGCGTTTGGTAGTTCAGCCATTTATAGCGCGAGTGCTGGTAGATTTCTTCCACCACTTGGTTGCTTGACGCCGACATCACAATCTTCTGCTGAGCGTGCTGATTAAACTGGTGGTAATCCTCGCTCACAGGCAAGTTGAGAAACTCAAATAAAGCCTCGGCCTGAGGCTCCAAGTCTTCCACCAAATCTTCATAACGCACATAGTGAATATTTAAATCCAATTGTTGCTGATAACGTTGAAATAGCGTGAACACTTGTTGGTAGTAGCTAAAGCAATCGGCTAGGCGGTTCAACTTAGCCTGTTGTTGGTTATTGGCCGAGTTTTGTTGGAAATTACTCAAACACACATCGGCTGGGTGGCGCAGGCAAAAGATGATTTTGGCTTTAGGAAATAGGCTTAAAATCAGCGGTAGCTCTACCGTATACAGCGGAAACTTGTCAACAATGACGCTGTCGGGCTTCAGCTCAAAGCCTAACTCCCTGATGTAGTCGTAGTAGCCTTGGCGCAATAATTGGCGCTCGCTGGGGCTAAGTGTGGCCAAATCTTCGGGGTAGCGTTTATTCAGTTGTTGGCTCATCGCCTGGCCCACTGAATACAGTGAGCGGGTTTCACTTAAAGCTATCACTCGTTGTTGGGTATCTAAAATGTTCTCTAACAAGGTGGTGCCCGAGCGATTAAAGCCCATCATAAATACCGGCTCTGGCTCGGCATCGTTTTGCGCTAAAGTGGGCTGCTGCTTAATAAAGTTTAAATCGAGTTTTTGATAGCTGGCGACTAAATCTTGGTGGCTTTGCGCTTGGGCTCGTTGGTGATTCAGCGCGGCCATGGCCGAGTAATCGTTAAAAGCTGCCGAGTAATCTTGCAGCTGGTCTCGTGCATCGGCGCGTAGCTTGTAGGCTGCTTTTTTGCGCATAAAATCAAGCTGGTTAATTAGCTCATCGCTAAGTAATTCAATGCATTGTTCGGGATGTTTCTGGCGCAAGGCCAGCTCGGCTCGGTAGTAGACTATCCAACTCTTATTGGGGTAGTCGATAGCGGCTTGTTGTAATAGCTGTTCGGCACGCTTGTGTTCTCGAATGAACATTAGGGTGTCTATGGCAAAGGCCACTTGCCACTCTTCAATTAAGGCGCTGTGTTGCAGCAGCGCTTCAATTCCATCTAAGGTTTGTTGGCGCTGGTTTTGTAGCTTGGCGGCGGAGATCTCTAGAGCTAGGGCTTTGGCCAGTTGACCGGGCCAATGGCGCATTTTGGCGCAAAGCTCGGTTAACTGTTGGAAGCGCCCCTCGGCCAAATAGCATTCTCCTAAGGGGCTGGCTATATCGGCATTGTCGGCTCCATCAATCAGTGCAAAACATTGCTCAAAAGAAGCGATGGCGGCTTGTAGTAGACCCAGCTGTTGTTCGGCTAAGCCGATGTTTTTATAACAGTTATTTCGTTGCTGAAGATTGTCGCAAAGGGCTAGCGCCTGCTGGTAAGCGTCGCGGGCTCGCTCAAATTTTTGCTGTTGAAACAAACTGTAAGCCGCCAGCTCTAAACTTTGAAAATTTTGCTGCGACTTAAGCTGATTAATTTTGTTAATGGTGGAAAAAGCCTGACTGAATTTACCCGCCTGTAAGGCTTTAACGGCTTTCTCCATAATGCGCTGCCGCTGTTCCGGCTTCATGCTGCGATCCTGTTTACTGAGCTAATTAGCGCTTACTTTACTGAAACTGTACAGGCTGTCTTGTTAAAGCTTAACAAAATATGCGCTGGCGCTTTGTTTCATAAAAAATCGTTAACTGGGTGGGCTATTGCTGGTGAAATTTTAATCCTAAACAACTAAGCGTGAATACATTTGTTCAGCTCTAGCTTAAGTGAGCTAACTCTCATTTTTCTGTTCTGTATTGGTGCAATTAGCAACTATAAATGTGCAAGCCATTAGTGAATGTTGATGAATTTGCAGGAAAAATTACCTCTTTGTAGGTATTAAAGTTATTACTTTGATTTTTTATGTTGCTATTTTGTGTTGTTGGCGCAGCCCTTGCTATCTACTTACTGAGGTCAGGGAAAGACCAAGTCAGCAGCTAATCGGGTGTTGCTTGGTAGCGGTGAAATAATCTGTATTTATGTTAGATGAATCCGCCAGACCACAGCTTTTATTTATGATTAAGCAATATAGGGAAATATTATGTCTTATTTAGCACCTGCCGAGTTTGCCACCAAAATGGTTGACGCCGGCGAATCCAAAATCTTTATGTCTACTCGCGATACGGTTATTCGCGCTTTTATGGCTGGCGCTATTTTGGCTCTAGCCGCTATTTTTGCTATTACCATCGCAGTGCAAACTGGGGTCTTCCTGCTGGGCGCCATCTTATTCCCTGTGGGCTTTTGTATGCTCTATTTAATGGGGTTTGACTTGTTAACTGGGGTATTTGTATTGGCTCCGCTGGCGCTATTAGATAAGCGGCCCGGTGTCGATGTACGAGGAATATTAAGAAACTGGGGTTTGGTCTTTTTGGGTAACTTCGGTGGCGCTTTAACCGTGGCCTTTATGATGGCCTTTATCTTTACCTATGGTTTCAACGTTGATGCCGGTGCGGTGGGCGCCAAAGCGGCTAGCATTGGTGAAGCACGTACGGTGGGTTATGCCGAACACGGCCTAGGTGGCTGGTTAACTATCTTCATTCGCGGCATGTTATGTAACTGGATGGTGTCTATGGGCGTGGTAGGCGCGATGATCTCAACTACCGTAAGCGGCAAAGTGATTGCCATGTGGATGCCGATCTTCTTGTTCTTCTTCATGGGCTTTGAACACTCAGTTGTTAACATGTTCTTGTTCCCATTTGGCCTAATCATGGGTGGTGAGTTCTCTATCTCTGATTACTTCCTGTGGAATGAAATTCCAACTGCTTTGGGTAACTTAGTGGGTGGTTTAGCCTTTACCGGTTTAACCTTATATACCACCCACGTAAGAACAGCGCCCAAGCGCAAAGTGGCTTCGGCTGCGGTAGAAGCGCCAAGCAAATCAGCACCGGCTAACGCTTAAGCTTTGCCTATGACCACTAGCCAACTGCGTGTATCGATTGGCCAATGTTCTGATAAGGGGCGCAAGCCCCTTAATCAGGACTGCTACGGCGCATTTACCCCAAGCGGAGCACAGCTACAACATAAGGGTTTTGCTGCGGTGATTGCCGACGGCATTAGCAGTAGCGAAGTGAGTCAAATTGCCAGCGAAACCGCCGTTAACAGTTTTTTAGACGATTATTATTGCACCTCCGAAACTTGGACGGTGCAGCATGCCGCTACTCGCGTCTTACAAGCCACCAATAGCTGGCTCTATAGCCAATCTCAACAAAGCCGCTACCATTACGACAAAAATAAAGGCTACGTTTGTACCCTGAGTGCTTTGGTGATTAAGGGCAATCAGGCACATTTATTTCATGTGGGTGATACTCGCATATATCGCTTAAGCCTGCAGGGTTTAGAGCAACTGACTAAAGACCACCGTGTTTGGGGCAGCGAGCAACAAAGTTACTTGAGCCGCGCCTTAGGCATTGAGCCTGAGTGTGAATTTGACTACCAATGTTTAACAATAGAGCAGGGCGATATTTTTCTGCTGTGTAGCGATGGGGTATACGAATACATCGACGCCGAGCAAGTGCAGCAAACCCTCATCGCCAATCACCATGATCTCACTAAGGCTGCCGAAGACATTGTTGCCACAGCTTATTTGGCGGGCAGTGACGACAACTTAAGCTTGCAGATTATTCGCCTTGAACAAGTGCCGCAGAGCGCGGATAACAGCCTAAAAGAGCAGGTTGCCGCCTTGTCTTTCCCTCCACAGTTAGACGCCAGAATGGAAATGGATTCTTATAAGATTATTCGCCCGATTCATCACAGCGCCCGTAGTCATGTCTTCTTAGCTGAAGATCAGCACAGTGGCCAGCAGGTAATTCTAAAAACCCCTTCGGTGGATTTACGTGGTGATGAAGAGTACCTAGAGCGCTTTTTTACCGAAGAGTGGATGGCTCGGCGAATTAACAGCGCCCATGTATTAAAGGCTAGCGCCGAGGTGCGCCAGCGACACTTTTTATATACCGTGTTTGAATATCTAGAAGGGCAAACCCTGCAGCAGTGGATCACCGACAATCCTAAGCCCGATTTGGCTAAGGTGAGGGAGATAGTCGAGCAAATTGCCAAGGGCTTGCGCGCCTTTCATCGCATGGACATGCTGCATCAAGATCTAAAGCCCGACAACATCATGATTGATAAACATGGCACCGTGAAGATCATTGATTTTGGTTCGGTATGGGCGGCTGGTTTGGCCGAGCAAGTACAGGACCATACTCAATCGTCTTTATTAGGCACCGCCTTGTACTCTGCGCCAGAGTTGTTTTTAGGTTACGGCGGCAGCGTGCGCGCCGAGCTGTTCTCGTTAGCGGTGATTACTTACTATCTGCTGTCGGGGCGTTTCCCCTATGGGACTAACGTGGCTAAAGCTAAAACCGAAGCGGCTCAGCGGCGTTTGGTATATCAGTCGGTACTTGATAGCGAGCGGGAAATTCCGGTGTGGGTGGATGACGCCCTAGAAAAAGCCTTACACCCCAATCCGCAAAAACGTTATTCGCAAATTAGTGAGTTTTTGGTGGATCTGCGCAAGCCCAACCAGGCCTTTATTAACAAAACTAGAGCACCTCTGGTAGAGCGTAACCCAGTGGCGTTGTGGCAGGGCATTTCTGCGATACTCGCTGGCGTCGTGATTTTTTTATTGGTTCGTTAAGCTCTAAGTTAACGGGCTGCATTTTGTTTAATCAAGATCGTTACTCAAGAAAGGAAGCAATATGATTAGTAGCAGAGAACAAGTCACCCAACAAATTGTTGCCAGTAAAGTAAAAAAGGGCATTAAGTGGAGCGAAGTGGCCAGCGCCATTGGCCTATCTAAAGAGTGGACCACTGCCGCCTGTTTAGGGCAAATGACCTTTGATAAACAGCAGGCCGAAATCATCGGTGATTTATTTGAATTATCTGATGAAGCGGTAGCTTGGTTGCAAATTGCCCCATATAAGGGCTCGTTGCCCACTGCCGTGCCAAGCGATCCGTTAATTTACCGCTGGTACGAAGTGGTGAATGTATATGGTTCTACCATTAAAGAGCTGATCCACGAAGAGTTTGGCGATGGCATCATGAGCGCCATTGATTTTTCTATGGATATTCAGCGTGAAGCCGATCCGAAAGGGGATCGCGTGAACATTGTACTGTCTGGTAAGTTCTTGCCGTATAAGACCTATTAGGCGCAATGTATGAGTGTTAAGCCAGCCCTTGCGGCTGGCTTTTTGTTGAACAGTGTTTAACGACTGTAGCGCTGTTTCTTATTGCGTAGTCGTTTCAACCATTGGAAACGCGCCAAGCGTTGCATGTCTTCAATGGCGTCGGTTTCGTCAATAATCTCTTGGCCTAATAAGGTTTCTAGAATGTCTTCCATAGTGAGCAAACCTTGTACTTCACCATATTCGTTAACCACTGCGGCAATCAGCTCGCGCGCTTGCAACAGGCTTTGGTAGGCATGGCGCACACTTACGCTAGCTGGCAACATTAATAGCTTGCGTGAGTAGTCAAAAATCGGCGCATCTAGCTTGTTGTCTAGCGCGGCACTAAGTAAGTCTTGTTTATGCACATAGGCGATGAAGTTATCTCGCTCCTCTTGGTAGACCGGAATCCGCGAAAAGGGCTCGGCCTGATGCACAGCAATAAACTCTCTCACGCTGCTGTTCTTTTCAATACGGTGCACTACCGCGCGTGGCGTCATAATGTCGGTGACTTTACGCTGCTCTAGGCGCAGTAAGTTACGCAGCACCTGAGACTCGCCCGCTTCAATTACGCCCTGCTGGTGGCCTAGCTCTGCTAGAGCGCTTATTTCTTCACGCAGGTTAGAAAAGTCTTCTTCGTGGTTACCAATGCGAGCGGTGATGCGGTCGCTTAACCAAACAAAGGGGGCAAATAGCTTAATCATTAGCGGTAGCAACCAAGCGGCAAAGGGGGCCAGCTGTCGCCAGTAAGTTACGCCAAGAGTTTTCGGCACAATTTCCGACAAGACCAATACCAATATCGTCATAATCGCCGAAGAAATGGCTAAATATTGAGAGCCATAAAGAGCCGCGACCTGAGCGCCCACACCGGCGGCGCCTGCGGTATGCGCTACGGTATTAAGGCTAAGAATCGCCGCCAGAGGCTTATCAATACTGTCTTTCAATTTGGATAAACGCTGGGCAACTTTGGGGGATTGTTGTTGCTGCAGTTGAATGTAGCTAGGCGAAACACTCAGTAGCACCGCTTCTAATATTGAACATAAAAACGAGACAAAAATGGCGAGACATAAAAAACTCACTAACAGAAACACGTAATTTACCCTGTTTGTTTAAAAAAATTGGCCATTTCAGGCGCGAATGTTTAGGCAGCAAGGCTAGCTTAATCGTAGCTGGGTAACAAGTGATATAGAGCCGAGTAAGGCGGACAGCCTCTGAATTTAGACTAATGACTTATCGGGCTTAGCGGGTGGGATTTAACAAATACTCTAATTAAGGCCTTACATCCGTTGATGTAAGGCTCGAGTGCTTATCAGCGTTTTTATTACTAAGTTGTGGCTTAAATCAGGCCGCCGGCTCTTAAGCCGACTAAACCGAAGGTGGTGGTTAAGGCCGAAAAAATGGTGGTGATGGCGATGATGTCGGCGGCTAAATCGGCATCGCCCCTCATTTGCCTAGCCATTACAAAGCTGGCAGTGGCAGAAGGGGTGGCCATCATCAAGTAGAGGATCCCCAAGCTTAAACCACGAAAACCTAACAGTGCCCCGATCAGCACCGACACTAAGGGCAAAATAACTAACTTAGCGGCAGAGGCTTGAAAAATCAGGCTACGATTGCCTTTTAAACGATCCAAACTTAACGAGCCGCCAATACACAGCAGAGCCAGCGGCAGGGTCATATTAGCCAAGTAACGGCCGCTGGTGGTGAGCCATTCAGGCAAACGTAAGCCGATTAAGGCAAGGCATAAACCAAATACAATGGCCAGAAACAGTGGGTTGCTAAACATTGAATAGGCCATGCCTTTAAGTAAACTCTGCTCGGCTTTAGGTTGGGCTGCACTTAATACCGCAATCGCCAACACATTGTAGAGGATCACCATGATCGCCAAATATACCCCTGCCGGTGCTAGCGCCTCATGGCCAAAGGCATTCACGATGGTGGCCAGGCCAATAATGCCCATGTTGCCTCGATAGGCGCCTTGAACAAATACGCCGCGCTGGGGGCCGGCCATATTACGGGCATAAATCCACAGCAAACCCACCGACGCTAAGGTAATTAGGCCCGCAGTGGCTAACAGTTTTACTTGGATTAAAGCGGCTACATCGGCGGTGGCAATGTTTAAAAACAATAAGCAAGGCAGGGTAACGTTAAATACCAGGCTTGAACCGCTGCGAATAAATTCGCCTGAAATCATATCGCGCCGTTTAAAGAGGTAGCCCAATATCATCATTAATATGATGGGGGCGGTAACCGAAACAGAGAAGCTAAACGCATGCAACATAGCCAAACCTAGCAGCTTAACAAAATTAAATGTTACCTCAGCCGTGCGGCTTAGGCGATGTGTTTTAGCACTACCCTTAGCAGCATTTGTAGCGCTAACAAACTAAGTAATAACTTGATTATTATAGAGATAGTAGAGGGATTAAACCTTAAGCTGATTTTGTTGCCCAGCCAAGAGCCACTGATTGCGCCAAGCAGCATCATCAGTAACAGTGGCAATTGAGACGCCAATTCACTGCTGATGCTGAAATAAACCGGCAATTTAGCCAGATGGCTAATGCTCATAAATAAGGCACTGGTGGCGATAACTTGCTGAGGGCTTTGCAGTTGCTTGCTTAACAGTGCTAACGACAGGGGGCCGGTAGCGCCCACAATCAAGCCCAAGCCGGTTTGCATAAAACCGATTAAATAGTAGCTTTGGTAGTGCTGCATGAACTGGTTGAAATGCGGGCTCCATAGACTGAGTAAGATATAACAGCCAATGGCGAAAGGTAGGTTTTCACTGGCTAGGTTAGACAACAGATAGCCAAATACCAAGCAGCCCAGTAAAGAACCCACTAAAAATTTAGGCAGCAGCGACCACTGCACCTGCGCAATACTAAATAGCATTCTTGAGCCGTTGCTGGCCAGTTGGGTAAGCCCGTGTAAGGGAATAATTAAACTTGGCGCAACAAACATGGGAAGCAAAGTAATCAGCAGCATTCCGCCACCAAAGCCTATTACTGCAGCAATTGCCGATGTGACACAGGCAAGTAAAGCTAACATCCATTCCGTTGGCAAAGCGTTTCCTCTTGTTGTGTTTGAGCCGCTAGGGTGTTGTTGCATTAACTAGCAATGGTTTTGCGGCAGCCATCATTAAGTATTTGCCGAGTCACGGGCACCGTCAAAGGTGAGGTATGGGCGATCAATAGGCACAGGCTACTACAGCCATTTGTTTAAATGCCATGAACAATAGTGCCTTAGCGACTAGACTGAAGACGAGAGATTAAGTTGGGTTAGAAGCTAATAATTCACAATAACCCATTGACTTATATTTGATTTTATATTTCCAGCTAGCTTATCTACTAAGGCGTTGGAAATTCATAATAACGATAGTCAAGGAACTGATAATGGACAACGAAAACAATCAAGGCACAGGCCAGTGTCCGATTATGCATGGCGGAATAACTGGTTCGGCAAATTCTAATGTGGCGTGGTGGCCGAACAATCTCAACCTCGACATTTTGCATCAGCACGACCGCAAAACCAATCCGCTAGGAGATGACTTTAACTATCGAGAAGCCTTAAAAAACCTCGATGTCGCCGCCTTGAAGCAAGATTTAAAAGACTTAATGACCGACAGCCAAGAATGGTGGCCAGCAGACTGGGGCCATTATGGTGGTTTGATGATCCGCATGGCTTGGCACTCTGCAGGCAGTTATCGAATTAGCGATGGCCGAGGAGGCAGCGCCACCGGTAATCAACGTTTCGCCCCGCTCAATTCATGGCCAGATAATACCAACCTAGATAAAGCCCGTCGGTTGTTATGGCCAATTAAACGTAAATACGGTAACAAAATTAGCTGGGCCGATTTGATGATTTTGGCCGGTAACATGGCCTATGAATCGATGGGTTTGAAAACCTTTGGTTTTGCCTTTGGCCGAGAAGATATCTGGCATCCAGAAAAAGACACCTATTGGGGATCTGAAAAAGAATGGCTGGCTCCAAGTGATGCCAAGAACAGCCGATATTCTGGTGAACGGGATCTAGAAAACCCATTGGCGGCGGTAATGATGGGGCTGATTTACGTTAACCCTGAAGGGGTGGATGGCAATCCCGATCCTTTGAAAACCGCTCAAGATATGCGCGTCACCTTCGAGCGCATGGCCATGAATGACGAAGAAACCGTGGCGCTTACCGCTGGCGGCCATACGGTGGGTAAAACCCATGGTAACGGTGATGCCGCAGAGCTAGGTCCAGAACCTGAAGCTGCTGAACTGGAAGAGCAAGGTTTGGGCTGGAATAACCATAAATCGCGCGGGATTGGCCGCGATACCGTGACCAGTGGCATTGAAGGCGCATGGACCACCAACCCTACTCAATGGGACGATGGCTATTTTAATCTACTGTTCAAATATGAATGGGAATTAACTAAAAGCCCTGCCGGAGCATGGCAATGGCAGCCGGTGAATATTGCCGAAGAAGACATGCCAGTGGATGTGGAAGACCCATCAATCCGCTGTATGCCGATTATGACCGATGCCGACATGGCCTTAAAAATGGACCCTGAATACCGCAAAATCTCGGAACGTTTCCATCAAGACCCTGCCTACTTATCGGAAGTGTTTGCGCGTGCTTGGTTTAAGTTAACCCACCGTGACTTAGGGCCTAAAGCCCGTTATGTTGGCCCAGATGTACCTAGCGAAGAGTTGATTTGGCAAGACCCTATCCCAGCAGGGCGCAGTGACTATGATGTTGCGGCGGTGAAGGCAGCAATTGATGCCACAGAGTTGAGTGTGAGTGAGTTAATCAGTACCGCTTGGGACAGTGCCCGCACCTTCCGTGGCTCTGATAAACGCGGTGGCGCTAACGGTGCTCGCATACAACTGGCGCCACAAAATGCTTGGCAAGGTAACGAGCCAGAGCGCCTAGCCAAGGTATTAGCCGAGCTTAAACCGATTGCTCAGCAGTTTCACATTAGCCTTGCCGACACCATTGTATTGGCTGGTAATGTGGGTCTAGAGCGGGCGATTGCCGTTGCTGGATTCTCTGTGCCGGTGCCATTCTCGCCGGGACGTGGTGATGCCAGTGAAGCAATGACCGATGTAGAGTCCTTTGCGGTATTAGAGCCTTTGGCTGATGGCTTCCGTAACTGGCAAAAGGCCAATTATGTAGTGATGCCAGAAGAGCTATTGCTAGACCGAGCTCAATTGATGGGGCTTAGCGCGGTAGAAATGACGGTATTGATTGGCGGCATGCGGGTATTGGGCACCAACTACGGTGGCACAGCCCACGGGGTATTCACCGACCGAGTGGGGGTCTTAACCAACGACTTCTTC
>NZ_JBNKPP010000157.1:0-11409 GCF_050295395.1 Agarivorans sp. | reverse complement strand
TGGTGAGCGTAATCACCGTGGTCAGCGTGGTGCCGAGAAAGGTGGACGCGCAGAAGGCGGTGCTAAGCGTAAACGTCGTACTGCAGATGTGGAAATGAACACTTACCGTGTTGATGCTGGTCGTGAGCATGGTGTTCAAACAAAACACATTGTTGGTGCCATTGCTAATGAAGCCAATATCAGCAGCGACTACATCGGTAGTGTGAAGTTGTTCGATAGCTACTCAACGGTAGAATTACCTAGCGGTATGCCAGAGAAAACCTTCAACCATTTGAAACGCAGCTTTGTACGTCAACGTGCGATGCGTTTGGAATTGATTGCTCGCTAGTACTAAGTAAACGCGATAATTAAATAGAAAAGGTGAACCATGGTTCACCTTTTTTATATACTAACGTTTTGGTTTTGTTAGTTAAGGTGCTTATGCAGTTGTTTTGGCGCGCTGTTATGCTGTTTTTGTTGAGTTGCTCGAGCGCGGTACTGGCGGATAGCTTAAGCGAGCGCGGTACTATCGTCAGCTATATTGGCCCTGCTGGCAGCTATAATGCTTCTTTATTATTGACTCCTGCCAGCACCATGAAGGTGCTAACCGCCACCGCTGCTATCAAGAGCCTAGGTGCTGATTTTCGTTTTCAAACAGAACTCAGTGTAAAACCTGGTGCAAACGGCTTACATTTAAGGCTACAGATGGCTGGTGATCCCAGCTTTAGCTCAGAAGATCTCGGCGCATTAGTGAGCGCCTTAAAACGCGATGTAACACAAACTACAGTGCGCTCCATAGAGGTGATTGATGATGTCTTTACTGGCCATAGCCGTAGCCGGGGCCAAGTGTGGAATGACATAGGCGTATGTTTTGCTGCCCCTGTCAGTGCCCTTAGCATCGATGGCAATTGTATTTATGGCAATCTTAAACCCGGCCGAGTAGGGCAACTGAGTAGCTTGCATGTGAGTGATCGCCAGTTGCTGGCGATAGATAATCAAATCGTCACCGTGGCAGCAGACACCGCCGATTGTCAGCAAAACTTGCAAGTCGGGGAGCATAATCGTTATCGCTTAACTGGCTGTATGCCTGCTAACGCCAGCATGATGCCGCTGCGCTTTTCGATCAATGATGAACGGGCTCATTTTGCCTTAAAGCTAAAACGTAGTCTGCGAGCTCAAGGTTTTAAACTTAACGCAGAGCCGCAGTTTAAATCAGGCCTAGAGGCTTATTCTCAGTCTTATATACATCGCTCTGATGCCTTAATTGAGCTGTTAGCTACCATGTTGGTTGAGTCCGATAATCTGTATGCAGACAGTATTTTCAAAACCCTCGCCATTGCGGCGCAGCGCCCAGCCACTTATCAGGTCGCTAGTGAAGTGCTGTTAGCGCAGCTTAAGCAACTGGGCATTGACGTGGCGCGCTTGCAAATTCGTGATGGTTCAGGGCTTTCTCGGGAAAACCTAGTCAGTGCTAAGGTGCTTTACCAAGTGCTACAGCTATGGCAGCAAGATCCACAATTGCAGCCCTTGATTAGCCGTTTAGCGGTTGCAGGGCAAAGTGGTACGTTGCGTTATCGCCATAGCCTTACTAATAGCCCCTTAAAAGGGCATATTCACGCAAAAAGTGGTTATGTTAACGGGGTGGTTAATTTAGTGGGGTTTATCGAGAAAGATGAGCAATTTACTCCCTTCGTATTGTTAACTAACGGCGTAGTATTAACGGCTGAAGAACAGCAAGCGCTAAGTAAACGGCAAATCATTCACCCGGCGCTAAGCTATGAGCGCGACTGGTTAGAACAACAATGGCAGCTCACAAAATAGTAAAAAATTCATAATTTAAGAATGCTTATTCAGTGTATTTGCTCGGTTAATGAGTTGTTTGTTTATTGTATATAGCGACGTAAAGCATAAAAATAGTATAAAAATTGGTTTTGGCTGTGATTTCCCTGTTTTTTGTGCTTGAATTAGCGCCCTAAAAAAATGGACGTTAATAATAAACACAACATCAAGAGAAAATCATGAGTAATAACACCTCGGTGAACAGTCGCTGGTCGAGCAACTTCGCCTATATTTTGGCCGCCACGGGCGCAGCTGTTGGACTAGGTAATATTTGGAAGTTTCCCTATATTATGGGGGAGAATGGCGGCGGTGCTTTCGTTCTCGTCTACCTACTATGTATTTTGTTTATCGGTATTCCGGTAATGATGGCCGAAGTTTACATAGGTAAACAAGGTCGTTCTACACCCGCTAATGCTGTGGCTAAAGTTGCCCAGCAAAATGGCCGCTCTAAAAATTGGGCCTTTATTGGCGCAATGGGGGTGCTTGCTGGATTTTTAGTGTTAAGTTTTTACATCGTGATTGCCGGTTGGGCAGTGGCGTATGTATTTAAATCTGTTGCGGGAGACATTTCTGCCGCTGGCGGTGATGCTCAGCAAATTGGTGAACTGTTTTCAGCCTTAACTTCAGACCCTAAGCAACTGTTGGCATGGTCGACATTAGTGATTGTGGGTACCGTAGTAGTATTGGCAAATGGGGTGACTAAAGGGCTAGAGCGGGTTGTTAGCTGGTTAATGCCTGCGCTGTTTGTATTGTTAGCTGTGATTATGCTTTATGCTGCGGTAACCGGTGATTTTGCCGCCGCTGTCAACTTTATGTTCAGCCCAGACTTTTCTAAACTCACCATTAATGGTGTATTAATGGCTTTAGGACATGCCTTCTTTACCTTGAGTTTATCTTCCGGGATCATGATGATTTACGGTGCCTATTTACCCGAAGGTACCTCTATTGCTCGTACTTCTATTTACATCGCCATTGCCGATACCGTGGTAGCCTTAATGGCTGGTTTGGCCATTTACCCAATCGTGTTTGCAAATGGTATTGAACCTAGCGCCGGTCCAGGCCTGTTATTTGTATCACTACCGATTGCCTTTGGCACCATGCCTTTAGGTGGCATTGTTTCTACGATGTTCTTTACCATGGTGGTGGTAGCAGCTTTCACTTCGGCCTTAGCCTTATTAGAGTCCAGTGCAGCTTATTTGGTTGAGCGTCGCGGCCTGCGTCGTAAGGTTGCTGCGATAGTCGCCGGTAGCGGAGTATGGTTACTCAGCCTTGGCACCATTGGCTCCTTTGCCGGATGGGAATTTGCTCAAATTAACGCCGGCGCGATGGGGCATAATTTCTTTGAGATTTTGGATTATCTTACAGCCAATATCCTACTGCCCTTGGGGGGCTTATTTATTACCATCTTTGTGGGCTGGGTGATTCAAGCCGATAGCTTGAAACACCATATGGGGCTAGGTACTAAAACCTTCCAAATGTTTTCTAAGAGCGTTAAATTTATTTCGCCTATTGCTATCGCTGTGGTGTTTTTAAACGCTATCGGTTGGCTGTCGATATAATTTTTCAGCGTCTAATAACAAGTCGGCTTAAGCCGACTTTTTTGTTTGTTGAGTACTGCGAAAGCGTTAGCTGCGCTAATCATAATCTTTTACAATAAACTGCATTATATTCGGTATTTTATCTTTTTCTGATTAAGGACGTTTCATGGCCGACTCTTCAGCTCAACCCATCGCCAAATTTCGCTCAGATTACCAAGCCCCCGCTTACACCATAGAAAATGTCGCGCTAGAGTTTGTTTTAGAGCCGACCGCCACCACTGTGCGCGCTGTTTCTACCGTGCAACGCTTAGACCCGCAAGCGGGAGATTTAGTGCTGGATGGCGAAAAGCTTGAGCTGCTCAGCTTAAAGGTGAATCAACAAGAACATCAACACTACCAGCTTAGTGATAGCCAATTAAGCATTAGTGATTTACCAGAGCGTTTTGAATTAGAAATTGTTACGCTGATTAATCCCCAAGCTAATAAGGCCTTTGAAGGTTTGTATCAGTCGGGTAACGCCTTTTGTACTCAGTGTGAAGCCGAAGGTTTCCGCCGCATTACTTACTTCCTCGATCGCCCCGATGTATTAGCAACCTACAGCACCAAAATAACTGCCGATAAAGCCGCCTATCCTTATTTATTGTCTAACGGCAATAAAGTGGCTCAAGGGGAGCTGGAGAACGGTAAACATTGGGTGAGTTGGCAAGACCCTTTCCCAAAACCTAGTTATTTGTTTGCCTTAGTGGCGGGTGATTTTGATTTACTTCAAGACAGCTTTACCAGCCGTTCTGGAAGAGAAATTGCGTTGGAGTTGTTTGTTGATAAGGGCAACTTGGATCGCAGCGAGCACGCCATGGCCTCATTAAAGGCAGCCATGAAATGGGACGAGCAGCGCTTTAATCTAGAATATGACTTAGATATTTACATGATTGTGGCGGTGGACTTTTTTAACATGGGCGCCATGGAGAATAAAGGTCTTAACATTTTCAACTCTAAGTATGTATTAGCCAATAAACATAGTGCTACCGACAGTGATTTCTTAGGCATTGAAGCGGTGATTGGCCATGAGTACTTTCATAACTGGACCGGCAACCGGATTACTTGTCGAGACTGGTTCCAATTGTCTTTAAAAGAAGGCCTAACGGTTTTCCGCGATCAAGAATTTAGCTCAGACCTAGGTTCAAGGGCGGTCAATCGCATTAAAAACGTTCGTTTATTGCGTAGTCATCAGTTTGCCGAAGACGCAGGGCCGATGGCGCATCCCATTCGCCCCGACAAGGTGATAGAGATGAACAACTTCTATACCTTAACGGTATATGAAAAAGGCGCCGAAGTGATCCGCATGCTGCACACCTTATTGGGTGAACAAGCTTTCCAAGCGGGCATGCAAACCTACGTAGAGCGTCACGATGGTCAGGCAGTCACTTGCGATGATTTTGTTAATGCCATGCAAGATGCCAGCGGCAAAGATTTAAGCCTATTTAAGCGTTGGTACAGTCAGTCGGGCACGCCAGTGGTATCGGTACAAACTCAATTTGATTCGGCCAAACAACAATTTAGCCTGACGCTTTCGCAAAGTACGCCTGCCACCGCCGATCAACCAGAGAAACTACCATTGCATATTCCGGTTTCCATTGAATTATTGACTAACAATGGCGCTAGTATCGCATTGCAAACCGACGGTAAGCCAGTATCTGAGGTATTGGAACTCACCCAGCAACAGCAAACCTGGGTGTTTGATGCCGTAGCAAAAGAGCCTTGTGTAGTGATGTTGCAAGAGTTTTCTGCTCCTGTGAAACTTGATTATAGCTACAGCAGCGAACAGCTGTTATTGATGATTAATCATGCCAGCAATACCTTTGCTCGTTGGGATAGCATGCAGAAGTTGATTGCCGGATGGATGCAGCAAGCGGTGGCCAAAGTTCAGCAACAGCAAGCCTTAGAGCTAGAGCCTGCCATTATTGCTACCTTTGAGCAATTGTTGCAAGACCAAGCGATTGACCGAGGGCTATTGGCGGAGTTACTTACCATTAGCAGCGAAAATGAAATTGCCGATAACTTCCCAGAAGTGGATATTGATGCTATTGCCAAGGCACGAGACTTCTTTATCCAAGCTTTAGCCTTAGCCTTAGCAGAACCGTTTGCTCAGTTAGAACAACGCTGCGCCGAGGCGGATCAACAAAGCTTGGCACATAGCGATATTGCATGGCGCTCTTTACGTGCAGCGTGTTTGCAGTTTGTCGGCTTCAGCCAACCACAGCGAGTGGCGGCGGCTTATTTTGAGAGCAGCTTAATGACCGATAAATTAGCTGCGATGGCGGCGGCGAATACCGCGGCCATTGAGCAACGTAGTAGCATGTTTAAAGACTACGAACAGCAATGGCAGCATGACGGCTTAGTGATGGACAAGTGGTTTGCTCTTGAAGCCAGCTTTAGTGGTGGTGATGCTTTAGCTCGGGTTAAAGCCTTAAGCGAGCATCCTAGTTTTAGCATGGAAAACCCCAACCGGATCCGTTCATTAATTGGTAGCTTTGCTAACAATAACGCGCGTCACTTCCATGCTAAGGATGGTGCTGGTTACCGTTACCTGACTGAAATCTTGAAGCTATTAAATAAGCAAAACCCTCAGGTGGCTTCACGCTTAATTACGCCGTTGATTCAAACGGTTAAATTAGACCAGCCGCGTAAGGCGATGATTATTGAACAGCTCGAAAGCCTAGCCGCATTGGATGATCTTAGTAAAGACTTATACGAAAAAGTCAGCAATGGCTTGCAACAGTTAAAGGGCTAACATCGTTTTATTTCAATGAAGCAATATTATTTTAATTTGCACATTTCCTATCAGGAATTTGAGCGGGTATACCGAGGAACGGCCCGCTCAGTTCTTGCTGTAGATGAACAAGGGCGGCGGATCCAAATTCCGGCGCTACGTTTTTTGCCTTTTTTGACATCGACCGGTATAAGCGGTCGTTTCGTTTTGTCTACCGATAACAATAATAAATTCCTTTCACTTCAAAAAATCTAGTTAACCATGTTGTAAATTTGTAACGCAATGGTTTAATTGTTGGTAAGGGTTAGCGCTTTATTTTTCGATAAATGAGTAAAGCCAACTACACTAACAATAAGCAATAAGCCATTGTTGTTTAACAACAATACTCATTTTCTACTAGGATAAGGAATGCGTTATGACAAGAGCGCAGCAACACACCTCCGTTTTATTGCAAAAGGTCTATCAAATAGTTCATCAAAAACTCGATCCTAAGGTCGCCCCCTTAGCTGAAGAGTTTATTGCACGACTGTTTTCCGGCATGGGCAGTGATGATTTAGCCAATCGCAGTGACAGCGACCTTTATGGTGTGGGCTTGGGTTTGTGGAATACCTTGAATCAAACTTCCACCTGTGAACGCCATATCAAAGTGTATAACCCTGAGCTAAGCCGTCATGGCTGGCAGTCCACCCATACCATTATTGAAATTGTGGTGCCTGATTCGCCGTTTTTAGTGGACTCGATTCGCATGGCCCTAGGGCGCAGCGGCATTAATACCCACTTGTTAATGCATCAACCAATGCGTATTGAACGCAACGATAACAATCGAGTGGTGGCGCTGCACGATGTAAAACACGAAGAAACCGGCAACCAAACCGTGTTTATGATTGAAATTGATCGGCAAAGCGATGAACGGGCCTTACAGCGTTTAAGTAAAGAGTTGAGCACCGTTTTGGATGAAGTGAGCGTGGTGGTTAACGATTGGCCAGAGATGCTCACTAAGCTCAAACAGGTTACAGCTGATCTCGCCGCGAGCAAGGGAGCGAAAGATGATCAGCTGTTGGCGCAAAGTACCGCGTTTTTATCTTGGATGGCCGATAATAACTTTACCCTCATGGGTTATCGTCATTACAGCCTAAAGCAAGTGAAGGGGGATCTACAATTACTGCCTGACGACCAAGGCTGCTTGGGCTTATATCGCGAGTATCAAAGTGACAAGGTGGTTTCTTTATCAAGTTATACCCGCGCGGGACGAGAATTAGCCACCAATTGTGTGCCTTTAGTGCTAAATAAAAGTAACCATAAGTCTCGAGTGCATCGGCCTGCCTACATTGACCATGTGGGAGTTAAAATTTTCGATGGTAAGGGCAATGTGGTGGGTGAGCATCGCTTCATCGGCTTGTACGCTTCTTCTATCTACAATCGTAGTGCTTTAGAAATCCCGTTAATCAATCAAAAACTAGCCCGTATCATGGTTAATTCCGGTTTGCCGGAAGGCTCCCATGCTTATAAATCGCTGCTTAATATTATGGAAACTTATCCTCGTGATGAGTTGATTCAAGCTACCGAAGAGGAGTTGTTGGAAATTGGCTTAGGGGTTGAACAAATACAGGAGCGCGATTTAGTTAAGCTGTTTGTACGTAAAGACATCTATGGTCGTTTTTATTGCTGCTTGATCTACACCAGCAAGGAGCGCTACAACACGGCTCTGAGAATTGAAAGCCAGCGCATATTGAAACAGCACTTTAAATCGGATGAAGAGGTGGAATTTTCTACTTACTTCACCGAAGGAGCGATGGCGCGCACCCAATACATGGTAAGGGTTAAGGACTACAATCAGGAGTTTGACTTGAGCAACCTAGAAACTAACCTCATAGAGGCCGCTCGAACTTGGGAAGACCGCCTGGTTGATTCACTCATTTCTAATTTTGGAGAAGAGCGAGCGATAGAGCTGAGTAACCTGTATCAAACGGCCTTTCCTCGTTCTTACAAAGAGAATGTATTACCGGGCTCTGCGGTGGCCGATATTATTCAATTCGAAGAGCTCAGCGATGAACATCAATTAGGCATGTTGTTTTATCGGCCTCAGGAAGAAGCTGCAGACAGTAACTTGGTGCGTTTAAAACTGTTCCATTTGAATGAACCTTTATATTTGTCAGATATCTTACCGATGCTCGAGAACATGGGCTTACGGGTCATTGGTGAAACACCTTATCGATTAATGACCTCAGACGGAAAAGTCTATTGGTTATTAGATTTCTCGATGTTATTTGTTGGTTCCGGTAGCTTGGACATCGAAAAAAATAGGGAGAATTTCCAGCAGGCCTTAGCTAACATTTGGGCTGGCAAATTAGAAGATGACGGCTTCAATAGGTTGGTATTGGCTGCACAAGCCTCGGGTAGAGACGTGGCTTTACTGCGGGCCTACGCGAAATACATGCGGCAAATTGGTAGCAGTTTTAGCCAAAGCTATATTGAAGAAACTTTCGCTAACTATCCAGATATAGCCGTACTGCTGCTTGAGCTATTTAGACGACGCTTTAATCCAAGCTTAAAACCGGCCCCTAAAACCGAGCAAAAAATTGAAGAAAAACTCATTTCGTTATTGGATGGCGTGGAAAACCTCGATGATGACCGCATCATCCGCCGTTATCTAGAAATGATTAAAGCCACGCTACGCACCAACTTCTATCAGCTTAATCAAGCCAAGCAGGTGAAAGATTACATCTCCTTTAAAATGAATCCCGGTCAACTCTCAGACATGCCCCAGCCGGTGCCAATGTTTGAGATATTTGTCTATTCGCCTCGCGTAGAAGGGGTGCATTTACGTGGCGGAAAAGTCGCCCGTGGTGGGTTGCGCTGGTCGGACCGTCGTGAAGACTTTAGAACCGAAGTGCTCGGTTTGGTTAAGGCCCAGCAAGTTAAAAATACCGTGATTGTGCCGGTTGGGGCGAAAGGCGGCTTTGTTTGTAAACAACTGCCCAGCCCCAGTGAACGTGAGGCGTGGTTGGAAGAGGGTAAGGCTTGTTATCGGATCTTCATTCGAGGTTTATTGGACATTACCGACAACAATGTTCAAGGTGAAATCGTGCCTCCGCCACAGGTGGTACGCCGCGACGATGATGACCCTTATTTGGTGGTGGCCGCCGACAAAGGCACCGCGACCTTCTCTGATATCGCTAATCAGTTAAGCCAAGAATATCAATTCTGGATGGGGGACGCTTTCGCCTCTGGCGGCAGTAATGGTTACGACCACAAAGGCATGGGCATTACTGCTCGTGGTGCGTGGGAGTCGGTAAAACGCCACTTTAGAGAAATTGGTATTGATTGCCAAACCACCGATTTTAGCTGTGTTGCTGTGGGTGATATGGCTGGGGATGTATTTGGTAATGGTATGCTGTTATCTGAGCATACCTGCTTGGTGGCCGCCTTTAACCACATGCACATTATTATCGACCCTACACCGAATGCTGCTGCTTCTTATCAAGAGCGTAAGCGTTTGTTTGAATTACCGCGTTCATCCTGGGCCGATTATGATAAAAGCTTAATCAGCGAGGGCGGTGGTGTATTCCTGCGCAGTGCCAAGTCGATTAGCTTGACGCCGCAAATGCAAAAGCTACTTGCAACTAAAGAAACTCAGGTCACGCCAAATGCCTTAATTAAGCTCATTTTGTGTGCTCCAGTAGATTTGT
This sequence comes from Agarivorans sp., assembly GCF_050295395.1. Classification (NCBI taxonomy): domain Bacteria; kingdom Pseudomonadati; phylum Pseudomonadota; class Gammaproteobacteria; order Alteromonadales; family Alteromonadaceae; genus Agarivorans; species Agarivorans sp. The sequence continues at coordinate 1,594 of NZ_JBNKPP010000157.1, read as the reverse complement.
TCTGGAATGGTGGTATTGGTACTTATATTAAAGCCAGTTCTGAGTCTGATGCGGATGTGGGCGATCGAGCCAACGATGCGTTAAGAATCAACGGCAAACAGCTCGGTGCCAAAATTGTCGGCGAGGGTGGCAACTTGGGCATTACCCAGCTGGGGCGTATTGAAATTGCCAGTCATGGCGGACGGATTAATACCGATTTCACCGACAACGTGGGTGGCGTGGACTGTTCAGATAACGAAGTAAACATCAAAATTTTGTTGAATGGCTTGGTCGCAAATGGTGAGTTAACCGAGAAACAACGTAATAAGTTGTTAGTTGATATGACCGAAAACGTGGCAGAAATCGTACTCGATAACGCCTATCGTCAAGGTCAATCAATCAGTCTCACCGAACATTTGGGGGCCACTACCGCCAAAGAGGTGATTCGCTTCATGCATGCTTTGGAGCGTGATGGTTTACTTGACCGCAGTTTAGAGTTTTTGCCAAGCGATGAAGAGTTAATTGAACGCCAATCTAATGGCCAAGGTTTAACTCGACCTGAGTTAGCGGTGCTGGTGGCCTACGGCAAAATGGTGTTAAAAGAGTGGTTTAACGTAGAAGACGTCACTGAAGATCCTTACTTAAGCCAAACTTTGATTACGTCCTTCCCAGTATTGCTGCAACAACGTTATAGCGAGCAAATGCAGCACCACCCACTGCGCCAAGAAATAGTAGCCACCCGCTTGGCGAATCGAGTGGTTGACCACGCTGGTTTTAACTTTGTGACTCGTTTACTAGAAGAAACCGGCTCAAGCGCAGCAGAAATATGTACTTGTTATGTCACTGCTTGTGAAGTGTTTGGCATATGGGAGCTGTTTGAAAAAATAGAGGCACTAGACAATCAAATTAGTGCCCAATTGCAGCTTAAAATGATGAATAGCTTGCGCAGAATGGTGCGTCGAGCCACGCGGCGTTTCCTCACCTTGCGTGACCGTTCGCTGTCTATCACTGAACAGATTGAGCGTTACCGTCCAAGTTACCTCACATTGCAAGATACGCTAATGGAAGTGCTAGCCGCGGAAGAGGTGGCCTTAGTCAATCAAGAGTCACAGGATTTGCAGGCTAAGCGGGTTCCCGCCGATATCGCTTGCGCTATGGCTAAGATGAACTCCTTGTATTCGGTATTGGATTTAACTGAAATTGCTGAGCAAGCAGAGCAAGACATTGTTGAAGTTGCCAAGCTTTATTTCAACTTAGGGGCCAAAATTGGTTTGCACTGGTTCCTCGAGCAAATTAACCAGCAGGGCGTAGATAATCACTGGCAAGCCTTAGCGCGGTCTTCATTTAGAGAAGATCTGGATTGGCAGCAACGTTTGTTAACCATAAGTGCTCTGAAATGGGCTGCGAAACTGGAAAGTGATCAACCGCTTGACGATTGGTTATTGGCTCACGACAGTGTTCTTGACCGTTGGAATCACATGTTAGCCGACTTTAAGACCGGTAATAGCCATGAGTTTGCAAAATTTTCCGTATTATTGAGGGAATTGAACTTATTAAATTTAAACTGCGCCATAAACTAGTATAAAATACGGCCCCCGAAGCCCTGCATCTTCGG
>NZ_JBNKPP010000156.1:0-26161 GCF_050295395.1 Agarivorans sp. | reverse complement strand
TATCAACAGTTTTGCCGTAATAAGTATTTAATATCCGCCTGTATTGTTAGCTGTAGTACGCTATTGTTAATGCCCAGCATCGCTAGTCAGCTTGGCTGCTTAGCTCTCGCCGCATTGAGCGGAGGACTACTACATAAACGGCTTGATAAACAGCTTGGTGGGAATCCGATTCAATCAAGCGATTACGCCCGCGTGCGCTGGCGGTATCTGAGTATTTTTATTTTATTAATGTTATTGACTTGGCTACCTATGCAGCCATGGTTAGCAACTTTCAGTCATTTTTATCAAGCAGGAAGCTGGGTATTTGGCGGTGGTCATGTAGTACTGCCGTTACTCCAGCAATCACTAGTACAGCAGCTTCCAGCAGAACAGTTAATAAGCGCCTATGCAGCAGCGCAAGCTGTACCCGGGCCGATGTTCACTATTGCCAGTTTTCTCGGTGCAGTAATGACAATTGAGTCCCCCATAATTGGCGCCGCATTGGCCACCATTGCCATATTTTTGCCGGGGCTATTGTTAGTACTCGCCTTTGTCGATGTTTGGCAGACTATTGCTCAACAAGCAAAGTTTGCCGCAGCCATTCAAATGTTGAATGCAGCGGTTGTTGGCCTGTTATTGGCAGCGATGTACCAGCCCATATTTACAACTGCGGTAAATACCAACCTAGATGCGGTGTGCGCACTGTTCGGGCTATTTTTGCTGCGGGTACTCAAATTATCAGTATTGTGGGTACTGCTGAGTTTAGCCCTAGCCGGGCTACTCTGGTTAGGCTGAAACAAATAGCCCGCCAAGGCGGGCTATTTCACTGCACTAACTTAGAGTTTAAACGCACCCACCTCTTTATGTAGTTTATCGGCAATGGCATCTAGCTCTATGGCTCGCTGAGAGCTCGATGCGGCTTGTTCTGCCAGCTCCATAGAGGCGTCTTGGATCCCTTGAGTATTCCTTCCCACTTCTTCGGTAACCGCTCGTTGCTCTTCTGCTGCGCTGGATATCTGCGTCGCCATGTCGCTAATATGGGTGATAGAGTTTGTAATGCTCTCTAACATTTCGGCGGCTTTGGTGGCTTCTTCCACGCTAATGTTAGCTAGCTGCTGGCTTTCATCCATGGTTTGCACGGTGCTCTGGGTATTGGCCTGTAAGCGTTCCAGCATGGTTTTAATTTCTTCAGTAGAACTTTGGGTGCGCTGCGAGAGATTACGGACTTCATCAGCTACCACGGCAAAACCGCGACCCTGCTCACCAGCTCGCGCAGCCTCAATCGCAGCATTTAAAGCCAATAGATTAGTTTGCTCAGCAATCCCTTGAATGGTAGATAAAATATCGCTGATTTCTCGGGTATTGCGCTCTAACTCCTGCACTGTCGCCACCGCACCATTTAGTTGGCCGGCAAGACTACTTACCTGTTGTTGGTTGCGGCCAATCAACACTTTACCTTGTTCAGAAAACTCCGCTGACTCCCGCGCCGCCTCCGCAGTTTGTTCCGCATTGTTGGCGACCTCATTGGCCGTAGCTGCCATTTCGTTCACCGCTGTCGCGACTTGAGTCACCTCCGCTTGCTGGCGTTCGATTTGTTGATTAGAGTCTTGAGTCGATTGGTTGGTTAAGGTCGCCGCTTGTTTCAGTTGGTCCGCGTCTTCTGCAATATCTTTCATCAATTCATGCAATTGTTGAATAAAACGGTCTATACCCGAGGCTAAATGGCCGATTTCATCTTGACGTTGTAGATTAATCCGCTTAGTCAGATCGCCATCTCCTGAGGCGAGTTCATTAATCGCCTCACCCAATACCTCAATTGGTTTGAGCATCGCGCTAATCACTTTCAACATCACCACAGCAATCACCACAAACAAAATCACCGCGAAAACAGCAGAGTTACGAATTAAATCGTTAACCGGAGCTAGCGCCGCTTGTTTATCAAAAACAAACATCAAGTACCACTCGGTACCCTCGATCGGCGCCACGCTAACAAAGCTTTCTTGATTGGCGACCTTGATTTCACTAATCGCTGACGACTTAGCTTTTTCAGCAATTAGCGCAGCGCTTAACTGAGTTGATAACTCGGTAACGTTCTTAAGCACTAAATCATTATCAGAATGAATGATAATCGAGCCTTGTCGGTCAACAATTACTGGATAAACGTGCTCATTCGCCAAATTTAATACCCGCTGAGTCACACTGTCTAAGCCTAAATCCCCCGCGTAAACCCCGCCATTAACCCGCTGCGCCACCGAGATAACCATTCGTCCAGAAGTGGCATCAACATAAGGGGCAGAAATAAAAGAACCATTTGCTTGAGCGCCTTTATACCAAGGCCGGGTACGTGGATCATAGCCTTCCGGAAGGGTTTTATTTGGGTCATGCATGGTCATTTCACCTTCGCTGCTACCAAAGTAGAAATAGATGAAATCACCACTATTTTTAGCCTGTACTAAATCATCTAAAAAGGTGTCAGCCTTAGGATCTGAAGCCATACCCCGCGCAATAGCCAATTTTGAGTCGAACCACACGCTCACCTGATCACTAGCAGCTCGCCCCAATTGGCTTGCTTCCAAGGCTATATCTTGGCGCGTTTCTTCACCTAGAGCTCTAGCTTGAAACCAAGTCTGCACGGCGCTTAATACGGCCAACAACACTAATATAATTAAGATTAAACGCTGTTTAATCGATAACTTGCCCATTTGACTGTCCTCTTACTTACCGCTTCGTATTTTTATTGTGAATATTCAATTGATTGGCTTTAAAGTGTGCTAGCATTTATCACTTATTGACGCCAATCCTTGTCTTATTATTTATGAATGAGTATTTGAAATTTCTGTGTACCTTAGCTTGTCTGTGGCTGAGCTTTAGCTCATCGTTGGCCGCCCAAGTTGAACAATTTGAATACGATGATTTTATTATTAATGATTGCCCCAGCGCAGCTCCAACTCTTAGCGTGACTGATCCACAAACCCTAGCTTCGTTAAAACAGCAAAGCCTAGAGCTGATAAATACGGTTAATAGCAGCCTAGTAGTAACAGCCATCCCTCATCTAAGTATCGACGATAAACAGCAAAACTATAGAAAATTTTCATTAAATGAAAAAAACATAAAACTCAGCAAAAACAAGACAATCACTGGGATGTTTATTTATGCCTGGCAAAATCAAGCTTTTGAATGGTTTAACAGCTACCGCTCGAATCAAAGTATCTTAAACCCTCGCCCTTTGTTAGCACTGGCGCGTTATCAGCGGCAAACACTGGCTTTTGCCAGTGCCAGCTTAGATACGCAAGAGCAATTGCTAACGCTATTAGAAGACGACTTTATTCAGCAGCGCGAACCATTAATTGTATTTATTCGCCTTACCTCAACAGTTTCCGAACGAAATAAGCAACGCTTCAACGCCGTTAATTTACAGCTTAAACAACATGGTGAACTTTTGCTGGCAAGCCGAGGAGTAGCCGTATGTGATAGCGGAAGTCTCAGTAGTGATATTAAACAACCCTTACTATGGATAAAAATTGCACCTAACTAAGCTTATTTACCTATAAGCACTTAGCTGCCGCTCGCCAAGTAAAGCTAAAACTTGCTACAATCGCCCACAATTTCTCAAGCCACAGTCAATACCTAAGCCCCGATGATAGATTTTTCTGACTTTTATCAAATTATTGCCAAAAACCGTTTAAAGCACTGGCTATACACTCTCCCCGCGCAACTCGGTGATTGGCAAAAAGAACATGCCCATGGTGATTTCCCTCGTTGGCAACGGGTGCTGAATAAATTTCCCCAGCTCACCACTGAACACATCGAGCTTACTGAACATGTCAGTATAGGTAAAGCCGACGAGCTAAACGAAGGCGAACGCAAGAAAATCGAAAACCTATTGCGCCATTTCCACCCTTGGCGTAAAGGCCCATTTAACATTTACGGTATCCACATTGATACCGAATGGCGTTCTGATTGGAAATGGGAACGGCTACGCCAACATATTTCCCCCTTGCAGCACCGTTATGTGCTAGACGTAGGCTGCGGCAGCGGTTATCACATGTGGCGTATGTTAGGAGATGGCGCAGAGTTTGTGGTAGGTATCGATCCTTCCACCTTATTTTTGATGCAATTTGAAGCCATTCGCAATTTCGCTAACCGGGATCAGCGAATTCACCTACTTCCCTTAGGCATACAAGAACTGCCCCAACTACGCGCCTTTGATACGGTATTTTCTATGGGCGTGTTATATCACCGCCGCTCTCCCATGGACCATCTGATCCAATTAAAAGAGCAACTACATACTGGTGGAGAGCTAGTTTTAGAAACCTTAGTGGTGGATGGTGACGAAAATCAGGTATTAGTCCCCGCCGGCCGTTACGGCAAGATGCCTAATGTTTGGTTCCTGCCGAGCACAGCAGCGTTAAAACGCTGGTTAGAAAAGGTTGGTTTTGTTGACGTGCGCATCGTCGATGTTGACACCACCACTATTGAAGAACAACGCAGCACTTCATGGATGACCCATGAATCACTCAGTGACTACCTCGATCCCAACGACAGTTCGCTTACCGTTGAAGGGCTACCCGCACCGAAACGTGCTGTTTTAATTGCAATTAATCCAGACTAAAGGGTGTCGTTACGCTATGCTAATAACATTGTTAATGTCTACCGCTTTATCCTTGTCAAATGGAAATGAACTATGAAACTGCTTCCTATAATTTCATTGTCTCTGCTACTTAGTGCTTGTGCCTCGCAACAATATGAGCAACAACATCAGCAAACTTTAGTGCAGCTCGACCAATTATCTACCCAACAAACCGCACTGCTGAGTCAGTGTGAAGCGCTCTCTGAACAATTGCAGTCTCAACAACTGCACTTTGAGCAACTGAATGAAAAAATAGATGCCATTGTTATCCCTAGCCCCAGTCAAGAAAAGCCTGCGGCAAAACCCTGTACTACTACAACCAGCTATAAACTAGGTAACAAAACGGTCTTAGGTGAAGCAGAGTGGGTTAGCTTAGAACGTCAAACTAACGCTTTCCAAGCACGCATTGATACCGGCGCCTCTACCTCATCACTAAACGCTACTGATATTGTGCAGTTCGAGCGCGATGGGAAAAATTGGGTGCGCTTTAATATGCGCCATGAAACCCTAGACAAAGATATTGTGGTTGAGCGTCCCGTAGTGCGCAGTGCAGAAGTGATTCAGTCGTCAACTAACCAAGTAGATAAACGCCCTGTAGTATCAATGCTGGTTAAATTGGGCCCCATCTCAGAAAAAACTGAATTTACCCTTACTGACCGTCAACATTTGAGCTATCCGGTATTGTTAGGCCGTAGCTTTTTAAAAGACATTAGCGTAGTGGATGTCAGCAAGAAGTTTACCCAAGCGAAGCCCACCTTTAAGGATTAAGCCCCATGAGTTCTCGCAATACTTTCTACTTAATTGTAAGCCTTTGTATGCTGATCGGTATCAGTATGACTCTGTATCGTCATATTCAATTTGAAGTGCCATGGCAGCCCGGTGAAAAACGTCAAATTTGGTCAATTGAAGCCAAAGTTGAATTTGACGCCAGTGGCGACAGCGTAGAGGCGGTTTTAGCCTTGCCACAAACCCAACAAGGCTTCACTCGTATTCATGAATCAACCGCTTCGCTCGCTTACGGCCTGTCTTTTGTTAACGATCAAGACAACCCTCGGGCCATCTGGACCAAACGCAGTGCCCAAGGACATCAGGAAATGTATTACAAGGTCGACTTTTTAGTTGACCCTAAGGCAGCGGACATCTACCAGCCGCAAATGCCGACAACCCCTTTCACTGAATATCCAGAACCTTACTTCACCGCGGCAAACCATCTAGTAAAACAAGCAGAAGAAGTCTCTTCTGATGCCTATAGTTTTACCCGTGAATTGATTAAGGCACTTACCGACGAAGCGGCCAACAGTAACCAAAATACTGGCCTTATCCTAAATTACAAACCGAAAAATCAGCTTATTGTAGACCTACTTAACAATGCCCATGTACCAGCTCGCATTGTGCGTGGCCTAGAACTAGAAGATGGCCGACGTAGACAAACCATTACCGAGTACATTCAAGTATTTAAAGATGAAAATGACTGGCAAATTTTCGACTTAGCCAGCGCCTCTCAAGGACGCCCAGCCAATACTTTATTATGGGAATATAACGGTAATAGCTTACTAGAAGTCGTCGGAGGGAAAGACTCTCAAGTAACCTTCTCGATGCTTTCGGTGGAGCAAAGTGCACAATCGGCGGTGGCCCCCAAAATTAGCGAAGCCGATTTCTTAAACTTCTCTATCGATAGCCTTCCTCTAGAAGAACAGGCGCTGTTTAAAGGTATTTTACTGATCCCTATCGGTGTACTCATTGTAGTATTACTACGAGTATTGGTTGGTCTAAAAACCTCCGGTACCTTTATGCCTGTATTGATTGCCATGGCCTTCATGCAAACCTCGCTGATGACTGGCTTAATCGGATTTTTACTGGTGGTGGGCACCGGCCTAATCATTCGTGGTTATTTGTCACACTTAAATTTATTGCTAGTCTCACGGATATCGGCGGTAATCATCACGGTGATTGGCATTATTTCCATCTTCAGTGTAATTAGCTTTAAGGTGGGATTAACCGAAGGCCTTAAGATTACCTTCTTCCCGATGATCATTCTTTCATGGACTATTGAGCGAATGTCTGTGCTATGGGAAGAAGAAGGCGCCAAAGAAGTCGTCTTACAAGGCGGTGGCAGCTTATTGGTCGCGGTACTGGCCTTCTTAGCCATGAATAATGAATATGTACGCCACCTCACCTTCAACTTTATGGGAATTCAGTTCATCGTACTGGGTATTATCTTGATTTTAGGTAACTACACTGGCTACCGCTTATTAGAGCTTCGCCGTTTTCAACCGCTCGCGGATAGGGAGGACTGATGCTAGGTCAATTCAGCAGTCCCTTTAAGCTTGCGCGCAAGGGTATTATGGGTATGAACCAGCGGAATACCCGCTATATCAGCCGTTACAACCCGCGTAAACTCTATCCTTTAGTTGATAACAAACTAAAAACCAAGATTATCGCCCAACGCGATCAAGTCACTATTCCGGCGTTAATCGGTGTGGTAAGAACCCAGCACGATATTCAATCCATCATTCCTTTGCTGCATAAGCACCCTGGCTTTGTGATCAAACCAGCCAAGGGCTCTGGTGGCAAAGGCATCCTGGTGATTACTAAGCAACAGGCGGGATTGTTCTTTAAACCCAGTGGTGCACAAGCTACAGAGGAAGACATTAAACGCCATTGCTCAAATATCTTAGCGGGCTTGTTTTCTCTGGGTGGCAGCCCGGACGTAGCGGTTATTGAAGCGCTGATCGAGTTTGATTCTTGCTTTGACGGTTTTAGCTTTGAAGGGGTTCCCGATGTACGAGTGATCGTCTTTCAAGGTTATCCTGTGATGGCGATGATGCGGCTTTCAACGGCCGCCTCCGACGGTAAAGCTAACTTACACCAAGGTGCAGTGGGAGTGGGCATCGATATTGGTACCGGTAAAGCCCTGCATGCTGTGCAATTTGATCGCCCAGTTGAGGTACATCCCGACACCGACCGTCCTCTCAAAGAATTAGAAGTGCCTCATTGGCAGCGCTTGCTTGAGCTTGCGTCTAACTGCTATGAAATGTCGGGCATGGGCTATTTGGGTACCGACATGGTATTAGATAAATCCAATGGGCCAATGCTACTAGAGCTTAACGCTCGCCCCGGACTCGCCATTCAAATTGCTAATGGCGAAGGCATTCTTCCACGCTTAAAACTGGTTGAAAAAATGATAGCTGAAGGACAAAAACTCTCACCAATAGAGCGAGTTGAATTCAGCAAAAAGGCCTTTTCTCGTTAAAACCCAAAAAGCACCCTAGGGTGCCTTTTTTCTGCCTACTCTAAGCGCTTAAATATCTTCGTTATGTAACTCTAAGCTGGCCACTTCTTCATGAGCCTGTAACGCTTTTGCGTCGTTGTTACGTAACTGATCAAGATAGTTTAAGTAATCTTGGTCAATATCATTGGTCACATACTTACCATTAAACACCGAGGTCTCAAACGATTGGATCTCTGGGTTACTTTCACGGCAGGCTTCGATTAAGTCTTCCAAGTCTTGGAAAATCAAACCATCGGCACCAATCAACTCGCAGATCTCATCCACCTCACGGCCATGAGCCACTAGCTCATTAGCCGAAGGCATGTCGATGCCGTATACGTTAGGGAAACGAATTTCAGGTGAAGCAGAAGCGAAATAGACCTTTTTCGCACCAGCTTCTCGCGCCATCTCAATAATCTGCTCAGAGGTGGTACCACGAACAATCGAATCATCCACTAACAATACGTTTTTGCCTTTAAACTCCACGTCAATCGCGTTTAGCTTACGACGCACTGATTTACGGCGTAACGTTTGCCCCGGCATAATAAAGGTACGGCCGATGTAACGGTTTTTAACGAAGCCTTGACGGTAAGGTAAGTTCAGATGCATAGCGATTTGCAAGGCCGTATCACAAGAGGTTTCAGGAATAGGAATCACCACGTCAATATCAAGATCTTCCCACTCTCTCGCGATTTTTTCACCTAGCTTGGTGCCCATATTAACCCGAGCGCCATACACCGAAATTTTGTCAATAATCGAGTCGGGACGAGCAAAATAAACATACTCAAAAATACAAGGATGATGAGCTGGATTTTCCGCACACTGTTGGGTGTAAAGCTGACCATTTAAGGTGACATAAATCGCCTCACCTGGGGCCACTGCTCGAACAAATTCAAAACCAACCGCATCTAATGCTACGCTCTCTGAGGCCACCATGTATTCCATCTTTTCTGGATCTACATCACTGACCTTTTTACCCAATACCAAAGGGCGAATCCCGTTAGGGTCACGAAATGCCACCATGCCTTGACCAATAATCAAAGCCGTAACCGCATAGGCGCCGCGTACTTTTTTGTGTACTTCCCGCACTGCGGTAAACACCTGCTTCTCACATAACTCGTCTTCCACGATGTTATCAAGTTCATGTGCCAACACATTTAATAACACTTCAGAATCAGAAGTGGTATTAATATGGCGACGCGCTCTAGTAGCCATTTGCTCACGCAACTCTTTAGCATTAGTTAAATTACCATTGTGCGCTAACGCTAAGCCAAAGGGAGAATTAACATAGAAAGGTTGCGCTTCAGCGGCACTAGAACTACCGGCGGTTGGGTAACGAACATGGCCTATGCCTAGGTTTCCTCGTAAACGCTGCATATGTTTGACTTCAAACACATCTCTTACCAATCCATTGGCTTTGCGTTGTTTAAACATCCCTTCGGTAATCGTTACGATACCGGCTGCATCTTGACCACGGTGTTGTAATACCGTTAGCGCATCATAGATCGCTTGGTTAACCGGGCTAGCACCGACAATGCCGACAATACCACACATGAAGCTTTTCCTTTTTAAGATTGGTAATTATGTAAGAAACTTGACGAATCTTTTAAAAACTCAAAAAACCATTGAACTATCACGGTAAACTCAGGGATCAATAACGAGCCCTTCCACCATGATGACTCGGGGAATCCAGTAAACGATAGTACAAATAGCAAGGCACTGACCACCAAGGCCCCTCTAATGGCACCAAAACAAACCCCTAACACCCGATCAGTACCAGTAAGCCCGGTAGAGTTAACTAAATGGCTAAATAAGTAGTTAACCAAAGCGCCTAGCACCAAGGTTGCAACAAATAACAACACAATGGCCAAGCCACTACGATAGTAAGGATTATCAATTAAGGTGAAATAACTAGAGAGGTCATGATAGAACTGGGAAGCGATAAAAAATGCCGCGATCCAGGAGACCAGTGACAAAGCCTCTTTAACGAAGCCTCGAACTAAGCTGATTAGTGCCGACAATACTATTACGCCGATAATGACGTAGTCTACCCAAGCCATAAATTTTTCTACTTGTTGAAAAACGCTGCGAATTCTACCAGAAACAAATATAAATTGCGTCTATGTATTTTTTCGCCATTACTTAAAAAGTGGATCAAAGGGCTTCACTGCGCCGCTTAATCCGGTTAATTCCTTTAACTTTTGCTGCTTTTGCTCTAAGGCTTTTTTTGAGACATTTGGCCCTACAAACACACGGTTTAACTCGCCTTCCACTGGCGGCTCGGGGTAAGAGTGCGCTTGAAAGCCCTCTGCACGCAGTTTTTCCACTAAACGAGCCACATTCTGGGAATTTTTAAAGGTACCCAACTGAACTATATAGGCAGGCTTTTCCAGCTGCAGCGTAGCGGATTGTTTAATTTCGCTAGTTGCAGTTTCTGGCTCTGTAGCTGAAGGAGTTTCCTCAGGCGAAGAACTAGCGTGAGCAGCAGAAGCAGACTCACTGGGTAGGTCAATTAACAGCGGCGGCAAAGAATCCAATTTAGGCGCGAAGGGAATCGCATTAAACTCTTCCTCTACCCGAGTTTTTTTCCCGTCGAGTATGTCGGGAATAAAAATAACGCCAAGCGCAACTAAAAAGATGGTACCCACTAGGCGATTTTTAAACTGTGCAGTCAATTTTCACTCTCGGCTAAGGCTTTGCTGGAGACAATTCTAATGTCTCAGCTACGGTAAAAAAAGAACCAAATACAATTAACATGCTTTGTTTGTCCAAACTGTTAAACGCGGTGGAGTAAGCCTGTTTCACCGAAGCATGCCGTTCAACATTTTGCTCATGCTTTAACACCTCCGCCAGTGCGCTGCCATCATCGCCCCGAGGATGACTTAAACCACTGATATGCCAATAGCTAACCTTGTCCATCAATGGCGCTAAACTGGCATCAATATCTTTATCGGTCAACATCGCACACACGGCTACCACTGAGCGCCCCTTGGAAATATTCTCCAGTTGACTGGCTAAATAACCCGCCGATTGCGGGTTATGCGCAACATCCACCACCACTAAAGGCTCTGTGGATAGCGTTTGTAAGCGCCCAGCCAACTGCCAATTGGCTACTGCGGAAGCAACCGCCGAAGGTTCGGGGCTTAATCCGAGATGTTCGACAATCGCTAACACCGTGGCTGCATTGGCCAGAGGCAGCTTAGGATAGGGTAATTGTTGGTAATGTAATTTTTGGCCATGATAGCTCCAGCCATCTTCAGCCTGCACTACCGTATATTGATGACCTGCTGCCAATTGCTGGCACTGCAACTGTTTAGAACATTGCAGCACACTGTCAACGATATCCGTATCACCAATGACTACTTTTCCGGCAGGCCTAAAAATACCTGCCTTCTCTCGACCAATTTGTTGTAAATCGCTACCTAGCCAGTCTACATGATCGAGAGCAACAGTGGTCACCACACTCACGTCAGGTTCAACAATATTGGTTGCGTCTAGTCGGCCGCCTAAGCCCACTTCCAAAATAACGTAATCTAAGCGTTGTTGAGCAAACATCCATATTGCGGCTAAAGTACCAAACTCAAAGTAACTTAAACTGGTATCAGCTCGGAGCCCTTCTATGGCAGCAAAAGCGTCACAAAACGCTTGTTCGCCAGGTAGTTGCCCATTGATTCTCACTCGCTCGCGATAATCCACAATATGTGGAGAGCTATATACGCCAACTCGGTAGCCTTCAGACAACAACAGTTGTTCTAACAATGCACAAGTTGAGCCTTTACCATTAGTACCCGCAACAGTGATCACTTTAGCTGGTAAACGCGTTAACTTAGCGTGTTTTGCCACCTTAGCCACCCGCTCTAAACCGAGGTCTATGGCGCTGTGATGCTGGTGTTCTAAATAATAAAGCCAGTCTGAAAGAGACCGGCTTTGATATTGGTTAAACGATGCTGACATATTACTGTTTTTCGTTTAGAGCTTGACTGGAAGCATCCTCAGCATCAACGGTTTCTACCACCACTTCTGCTTCATTGGTCACAATGCCCATCATTTTCGACACCATCCCGGCAATACGGTCACGCATTTGGCGGCGGTCAATAATAATATCGATAGCCCCTTTATCCAGCAGAAATTCACTGCGTTGAAAACCCTCAGGCAATTTTTCGCGAACGGTTTGTTCGATAACGCGAGGGCCAGCAAAACCAATCAAGGCCTTAGGTTCAGCGATATTAATATCCCCAAGCATAGCGAAACTGGCCGATACGCCGCCCATGGTTGGGTCAGTAAGAACCGAGAAATAAGGCAGACCTTTTTCACGCATTTTAGCTAAGGCTGCAGAGGTTTTGGCCATTTGCATTAACGAGAACAAGGCTTCCTGCATCCGCGCCCCCCCACTGGCTGAAAAACAAATCAAAGCACGGTTTTCTGCCAAGCACTTATCTACAGCCGCGACAAAGCGAGCGCCCACAACAGAGCCCATTGAACCGCCCATAAAAGCAAATTCAAAAGCACAGGCCACCACTGGCAAACCTTTTAGTTCACCTTTCATTACCACTAACGCATCTTTTTCGCCGGTGGCGCGTTGCGCACTAGCGATACGGTCTTTGTATTTCTTGCTGTCTTTAAATCTTAACTTATCGCGAGGTTCTAATTCTGCTGCGAGCTCTTCACGACCGTCTTTATCAAGAAAGGCCTCTAAGCGTTGGCGAGCACCGATACGCATGTGGTGATCACACTTAGGGCACACGTTATGGTTACGTTCTACCTCGGCACGGTACAAAGTTTGTTCACATGAAGCGCACTTTGTCCATACACCTTCTGGAATGTTACGACGCTTACCAGAGGCACTTTTACTTTTTGGAAGAATTTTTTCTAACCAACTCATCGGAAACCTTACTTCTCAATAGGTGCTAACAGCACCGTAATAACAGAATGCATTGAATGGCGGCAATTAAACCACAATTAGCCCAAATATTTTACATAAAACTGGTCTAACCCTTCATTATCGTACCGTTTTTTTTAACTTGCTGGCAAAAACAAGGGGCCTATCGGCAATTTCGGTAGCGCAAACTCTGCTGGATAATCTACCTGCACTAAATATAGACCAGATGCTTTCGCAGTTGCTGCCGCCTTTGAGCGGTCCTTCAATGCCAACAGCTCAGCAATCCATTCCACCGGCCGCTCTTTCTCGCCCACTTTTAACAGACTACCAACAATATTACGCACCATATGATGGACAAAGGCGTTAGCCTTAATATCGACCACCACGTAATCGTTATAACGGGATACTCGTAAATGTTCGACACGACGATAAGGGCTGCGACTCTGACACTGAACGGCACGAAACGAGGTAAAATCTTGTTCGCCAAGCAGCGCTTGTCCGGCTTGTTCCATCAATTCAACATCCAGCGCTTGATGGTAAAAACTTAAGCCTTGATTCAAAATAGCCGGACGATAGCGACTGTTATAAATAACATAACGGTAACGTCGCGCAGTAGCACTGAAGCGCGCGTGAAAATCATCACTCACAGGCTGAGCCCAACGCACCGCAATTTGCTTTGGTAAATTAGCATTAACGCCCAAGGTCCAAGCGGCCATTTTACGTTCTACAGGGGAGTCAAAATGCACTACTTGACCAGTAGCATGAACACCGGCATCGGTTCTCCCCGCACACTGCAGCTCAATCGGACTATTTGCCACAATCGATAAGCTCGCTTCTAGTTCCTGCTGAATAGAACACACTTCCCGTTGCCGCTGCCAGCCAAAATAGCCAGCACCATCATATTCAATGCCAAGAGCAATACGCATAAATTACCAATGATAAAAATTCGGGCGGCTATAATAAGGAAATGCCTTGATAATGTCACCGCCAATTGTTAATTCAGCGAAACCTTAAACAAAAAAGGCAGTGAACTGAGCCTCACTGCCTTTTGTTTAATGCCTTAAGTAAACTAGCTAGCAAAGCGTGACATTAACTGCTCCGCTTCTTTTTTTAAATTTGCATCATCACTGTCGAGGACTTCTTGAAGAATTTTTTTCGCACCATCTTTATCATCAATCTCTAGGTAGGCTCGAGCTAAGTCCAACTTAGAGGCTAACTCGGCATCCACATCCACATCAATGGCTTGCTCTTCAGGTAAGACATCGGGGAAAGAATCAAGATCAACATCTAAACTCGGTCTGTCATAGGGATCGATATCATCGTTCATTTCTTCATCAGCTTCGTTTAACAACTTGTCAATATCAACAAACTCACGCTCTTCGATGTCGCTGCGTGCAGGCAAATCTTCCTGTTCTGTGCTCGCATCTTCTTTGAAGGCATCTTCGCCAAAGCTGGCAAACATGCTATCGATATCATCATCGCTGAGCTGCTCTTCTGCTTCATCAAGATTGTCTGCATCAGCTTCTGTGAGTAGATCCAAGTTTGCTAAATCAGCTGCTTCGTCAGTCGCTGTCAGTTCAGGTTCAGGCTCAACTTCTTTTTGTTGAGTTTCGTCCAAGCCTTGTAACGCTTCGGTTTCAGCTTCAAGATCGAGAGACGGATCGGCTAAATCTAGCTCCGATAAATCAACCAAGTCGTCCTCTAAGTCGATTGCTGTGTTATCGGTCTCGGTAACCGGCTCTTCTTCGGCTGAAGGAAAGTCAATTATGCCTTCATCTGTTAACTCTGCGCCCTGCTCTTCATCACTTTCAGATAAATCGATATTTTCAAAATCACTGCTTTGTTGTTCAGCGACTTCAGCCAACTCGGCTTCCATTTCTTGCTGTTGTTTTAAGGCTTCTTCAAACGACAGCTCCTCTGCATCTTCGGGAGCGTCGTCCGATATATCAAAGATATCCTCTTCAACCTCATCCATCGCTAATGCGGCAGCTAAATCATCGGCACTAATCACCGCATCAGGATCTGGCTGTTCGTCTTGCTCTGGTGAAGGCACCAAATCATCAGTGTCAAAGGCATCTAGCGCTGCCATCTCACTTTCATCTAAGGCTATTTCAGCCAAAGACTCGCGCTCTGCAGCTGCGGCAAATTCTTCAAAGCTAGCTTCTTCGATTTCAGGCTCTAAATCATCGTCACTATCATCAATGTGCTCTGGGGCTACAGGACTGTCTTCAACACTGAGATCGGGCTCATCTTCAAATTGCGCATTCAGATCTTCTGTTTGGCTTTCTTCAGCATCTAAATTGTCACTGAACAGGCTGGAAAATTCGTCATTTTCATCATCCATCAAGCTCAGGGTTGATTCCGCCATTTCCTTGTCTTGCTGCTCTAACTCGCGTTTCGCTTTGCGGCGTAATAGCAAGGTCACAATTAGGGCGATAAGCAAAATAGGAATAAAAATAACTAAGGCAATATTTAGCGGGGAAGATAAGAAATCAGTAATATCGCCAGACTGTGCTGGCTGACTTTCTTCCACCTGAGGTTTTTCGAGTAGCTGTAAAATTTGCGTCTGGTTACGACGGTTAACATTTAATTCGTCACGAATACTGCTTAACTCATCGCTAAGTTCCTGTATTCGCATCTTCATGCGATGGTTCACTTCAGCCAAACCAATCATCTGCTGGCTGGATTCGTCCATTTGCTGCTTAAGTACATCAAACTCTTGGCGCTTTAGCTGCTCCAGCTCATCAATCCGCGTCTCTAAGCGATCACGTAAAGCATCTAAGTTTTGTTGGGTCTTTTCTAAGGCCGCAGCATCGGCAGTAGGACGCGCTGGTGTAACAGTTTGTTTCGCCGCGGGTGCGGTCGTTGTTACTGCTGCAACAGCTGGCTTGGCTTCGCTAGCAGCGGGTATTTTGGGGGCTAATGCATTCACTGCATCTTGGTGGCTAACCGCCAAGGCTTCTTCGGTATTGGGTAGAGTGAGATAGCTACCATTTACAATCGAGTTAATATTGCCGTTATTAAAAGCTTGAGGATTTTTCTTCAATATAGCGAACATCATTTGATACACGCTAATAGAAGGTGCGGGGCGATTTAAACTAGCAATAGCCCACAGCGTATCATTACTACGCACTGGCCCATACGTTTGTTGCTCGGGCTCGCCTACAACCTCATCGGGCCCCACCAATTCCACATAAAAAGTGCCGTTCTCTTGAGCCACGGCGGGATGAGTAGCGGTGAATGCTAAAACTGCCGATAAAGCAACGAGGGAAATCTTCCGCCCCATAGTTTGTCCTTGTGTTCTTGCTAATAGACTGAACAATATCAATCCGTTGTTATTTCTCTAATATAACGAGCTAACAATCAGCGATCTAGGAAAACAAGCAACAGTTTAAGTCTAGATCGCATTTTACTGCGCTTTTCCTCAACTAGAGTTATCGGCGCTAAGTCAGTTATCTAAACCGATTTTTTAAATATACTGTTTCACCAATATTTCAGCGAGCTGCAGCGCATTAGTTAACTGGCCAGTTAAAGGGTTATTGGCCATTAAACTTAAGTTTACGCCCTTATCACTATGCGGATTCTGGCGCAAACGACTTATAACAATGGATTGGTTATTCGCAATATTACTAACTGGCGTAACCACTTCACCTTCCACTAAATCAAAGGCTGGGTGCTCAGATAACCACTCTCTGATACTGAGTAAGTCTAAAGAATAAGTAGCATAGAGATGAATAGATAGACTATCCCCATAAAAAACCGGCACATGCTGTGCGCTTACGTTTACCATCAACTCAGGGGTGCGTAACAAAGCTCGGCATTGCTCACTAAGCTGTTGTTCAAAGTGGCTACAGCTTCCCACTTCCGCATGCTCGGGTAATAGATTAAATGCCAATTGCTGAGAAAAAACCGCGGGCTCAACCGGCAAACCATTTAACAAACGCGCAGTTTGTCCAGCTAATTCATCCACTCCGGCTTTACCCTTGTTGGCAGCACTCAACATGGCGTTCACTTCAACGCGCTCTAGTTCTACATCTTGTTGAATAATATGTAGTAGTAGTGCTAATTGTCCGGCTAAACTGCTGGGGCACGTTAACCAGCGCTCACTAATGAATTCACCAATTTGCTCAGGGTTAACCGCGGCATGCAAGTAGCTTAGCGCTTCTGGTTTAGCGCCAACAACATCAATAATCACTGTTGACAGTTGGCAAGCTTGCTCAGCAATATCTAAGGCAGCGTCATCCGTGCTGAGCAACCAAGCTACACTCACTTCTGACCAATTAACTAATTGTGGATCAGCAAACTCAATAGCCTGCCCTTGCCATTTCAAGGTGCTTTCTTCATCATCTTGCTGCTCTACAGCGACTGCAAAAAGCTGCGCGACAGGAAACTGGTGTTGTTCAAGTAATTCAATTAACTGTTGGCTTTGTTCGTTATCTGCGCCAATGATTGCGACATTATGAAACTGTTGCATTATTTATTCTCTTGATGGTTAAAGCCAAGCGCACTTAAAGCAACTTGGTCATGTTGACTAACAACCTGCAGCGAAGAAAATTCACGCCGCTGCGGATAATTTTTTCTTAAGCGATCAAAGCCCTGGGGCTGTAGGCCAAAGCGGCGAAAACGCCGATCATCAGCAAAGATGTCATAAATAAACTGAGTCAATTTAGTTAACTTAGCTTGGTTTACGCGACCATTAAGGCTTAGTTGCTGGAAATCCGGCTGACTAAGCAAGCTATCACTGTTATCTTGATAGTCTAAATTCAAGGCCTGACACATCGCTTGATAAACCATGCTTGTACCTCGCATCTTTCCCTCTAAGCTATAGCCAGCAATGTGCGGAGTGGCAATAAAGGCATAGTCCACCAGCTCCTTTAATACCGCTGGTTCGCCCTCCCATACATCCAAGATAAGCAGCGGGCTTAGCCCCTGCTCTGCTTGTTTAAGTAAGGCCTGGTTATCAATCACATCACCACGGCAAGCATTTATGAGTATTTGGCTAGGCTTAAGTTGCTGAAGCTGCTCCTGTGCAAACATATGATAAGTAGGGAATTCACCATTTTTGATAGAAGGCACATGTAAACTAATCACATCGGCGCTTAACACCTGTTCAAAGCTCACTGATTGTTCACATAAACCTTGCTGCTGTAATGGAGGATCATACAGCATCACCTGCATGCCTAAAGCCTTTGCCCGCTTAGCCAACTGTGAGCCGGTATTCCCCGCCCCTACAATCGCAATACTTTGACCTTGTAAACTTTGCTGACGCTCAGTTGCCGCGGCCAATAAAGCCGTCGTTACATATTCGCCCACGGCAATGGCGTTGCAACCCGGCGCACTGGCAAAGCTAATAGCCAATTTTTTAAGCAAAGCTTGGTCTACGTGATCGGTACCAATAGTAGCAGTACCGACAAATTTAAGCTGCTTAGCCTCACTGAGTAACTGAGCATTAACTGGCGTCACCGAGCGGACCAACAAGGCATCGGCATCGCGCAATTGAGAGGGCTGCATAGTTCGGCCATCTAGCGCCACTACTTCACCATGTTGACTTAAGATCTGCTGAGCAAACGGTATGTTTTCATCTACAACTATTTTCATCAATGACAGCTTCGCTTGGCAAAATTTTGAGGGCGGCAATCTTACCACGCAGATCCTCGCCAATAAAAAAAAAGCTGCCCTAAGGCAGCTTTTTTTCAGATTAAATAAACTTAATCTTGGTAGCGTTCAATAATTAAAGTGGCGTTAGTACCACCAAAACCAAAGCTATTTGACATTACTCGGTTCAACTTAGCGGGTTGCGCTTGGTTAGCCACAATGTTTAAGCCCTCGGCTTGCTCATCTAGGGTATTAATATTGATGCTAGGTGCAACAAAATCATTTTCCATCATTAGCAATGAATAGATCGCTTCGTGCACACCAGCCGCACCTAAGGCATGACCGGTCATCGCTTTAGTAGCACTGATTAAAGGGCTATTGCCAGCAAATACTTCTTGAATGGCGCCAAGCTCTTTTACATCACCAACTGGAGTAGAAGTGCCGTGAGTATTCACATAATCGACCCCGCCTTCTAGCCCTTGCATCGCTTGACGCATACAACGCACCGCACCTTCGCCCGAAGGAGCCACCATGTCGTAGCCATCAGAGGTCGCACCATAACCGACAATTTCACCGTAGATTTTTGCGCCACGAGCAAGTGCATGTTCTAGTTCTTCCACCACAACCATACCGCCGCCGCCAGAGATAACAAAACCGTCACGGTCAGCATCATAGGTACGAGAAGCTAGCTCTGGCGTATCGTTGTATTTAGTTGATAAGGCGCCCATCGCATCGAACTCCATCGCCAAAGTCCAATGTAATTCTTCACCCCCGCCAGCAAATACTACATCTTGCTTGCCGAGTTGAATTAATTCTAAGGCATGGCCAATACAGTGGGCACTGGTGGCACAAGCACTGCTAATTGAATAGTTAACGCCTTTAATTTTAAACGGCGTAGCCAAACAAGCAGAGGTAGTGCTAGACATGGTTCGAGGCACCATGTAAGGGCCAACACGACGAACCCCTTTTTCACGCAAGATGTCTGCGGCCTCTACCTGATTTTTTGACGAAGCTCCACCAGAACCCACCACTAAACCGGTACGCTCATTAGATACCACATCATCACTCAACTGAGCGTCAGCAATCGCTTGTTGCATGGATAAGTAAGAATAAGCGGCAGCATCTCCCATGAAACGCATGGTTTTGCGGTCTACATGTTCAGCCGGGTTTATCTTAAGATTACCCCATACTTGGCTACGCAGATTTAGCTCGGCAAATTCAGGAGAATGGGTAATTCCCGATTTACCTGCTTTTAAGGATGCTAATACTTCTTCTTTATTGTTACCGATACTAGATATAATGCCTAGCCCGGTGATAACTGCTCTTTTCATCAGATGGTCTCACGGGTTGTATTTGCTGCTATGTTACCTATTTTGCAGCCGAATCTGGTCGGATGAGAGTACACGTGTACGCTTAAATTTTCTAGTAAAACTCGAGGTTATGTTTTGTCATCATCGGATAATGTGAATAACACCACAACCGCCACTATACATTGGAAGCCAGAAGGTACGCCAGTGGCAACCCACTACGACGATGTTTATTTCTCCGTGGATAACGGACTGGCCGAAAGTCGCTATGTATTTATTGAACAAAATCAACTCTCTCAGCGCTGGTCCCAGCACCTTAGCTCTCACTATGTGATAGCCGAAACTGGCTTTGGTACCGGACTCAACTTTCTCGCTACTTGGCAACATTACCAACAGCATTGCCAACAACAGCCAAATACGCCAGTAAAAAGGCTACATTTTATTAGCTTTGAAAAACATCCCTTAACCTTAGGCGATCTAAAACAGGCTCTACAGCCCTGGCCTGAACTCCAGCTGTTTAGTGAGAAATTGCTCAAATATTATCCTAAAATTATGACTGCAGGATGTCATCGCCTGCTCTTTGAATTACCGATACCAATTTGCTTAGACCTTTGGATAGGTGATGTTCACGATAACCTACCTGAGCTAGTTAATCCCGACCAAGGACTTGTGGACAGTTGGTTTTTAGACGGTTTTGCGCCGAGTAAAAATCCCGACATGTGGTCACCACAGCTATTTGCACAAATGGCGCGCTTGTCTAAACCACAAACGTCAGTGGCAACATTTACCGCGGCGGGTTTTGTCCGACGCGGTTTAAATGAAGTGGGCTTTGCTATGCAAAAAAGCAAAGGCTTTGGCCGTAAGCGAGACATGTTAGTTGGCCTATACCAAGGAGCGCCACAGACCAAAGATTTACTGGCCCGCCTTTATCATCGCCAAGCCATGCCAGTGGGTGAGGATTTAGCAATTATCGGCGCAGGGATCGCCGGGGTTAGTTTGGCTTACGCCATGGTAAAACGCGGGGTAAAAGTCAGCCTATACGAAAAAAATAAAGCGGCAGCCTTGGAAGCTTCAGGCAACCGCCAAGGGGCGGTCTACCCGCTACTTAGCCCCACTCAACAGCCGCTGACAGATTTTTTCCAGCACGCCTTTAATTATCATCACCAATTGATACTGCAACTTAAACAGCAACAGCGAGAAGTTGAACACCAGTTCTGCGGGCTGTTACAACTGGCTCACGATGAAAAGTCCCAGAAAAAGAACCTTAAAGTCACCGAAGCAGCGTACCCGAGCGAACTGGTACACCCAGTAAGCGCCCAGCAAGCAACAGAGTTGGCGGGTTTAAACCTATCCAGTGAAGCCTTGCACTACCCCCAAGCTGGCTGGGTTAACGCTCAGCAATGCGTACAGACTATACTTGATGCCGCACTGGCCACTGGCTTATTAGAAGTACATTACGAACACGAACTCATCGACTATCAGCAGCATGCCTCACACTGCCGTTTAATATTTGCAGGGCACGAGAAACACCACCACAATGTGGCCTTTTGTCAGGCGCATAATTTACTCAAACTCGCGCAAGCAGCAAAACTTCCACTGAGCCCAGTGCGAGGACAAGTCAGCCATATTAATAGCACTCCAAGCTTAGCCAAATTACGTAAGGTTTTGTGTTACGAAGGCTATTTAACCCCGGCATATCAACAGCAACATTGCATCGGCGCCAGCTATTTACGCAACCAAGTTGATCTGGAATTGCGCCAGCAGGAAACGGAAAGCAACTTAGCCGCTCTGCGCCACTGCCAGCCACAAGCGTGGAATCAGCAATTAGAGTGTGCCGAGGTACCAGGGCGGGTCGCAATTCGTTGTGCAGTAAGAGATCACCTGCCCTTATTAGGCCAACTGCCAGACTTAGACACCCTACTCAGCGAGAATTATCAACAGCACTGGCAAACTGCCACCTCGCCTGTTCATTCACGCAGCTTTTTAGCGGTAGGATTTGGCTCCAGAGGAATTTGCAGCGCTCCATTTGCTACAGAGATCCTGGCCGCTCAACTATGCGGCGAGCCCCTCCCATTAAAAGAGAGTACCCTTCGAAACGTGCACCCTCTGCGATTTTGGAATAGACGCTTACTCAAAGGCCGACCGATGTGCTAAGGCAAAATCAGCCCTAAAGTCTGGCCATAAGCAGTTTGCCTTTGGTAAGTGCGCACCTTTTGTTGGGCACTGGCAAGGGCCGCTCGACCTTTAGCGTTAATTAATGCTTCTAGCTGCTGACACTCTTTGGCGCTCAAGCCGCTGGTTTGCTGAATAAAGCGCTCAGCACTTTGTTCAATAAGATGGGTGATGTTTTGGTGGTACTGCTGGGCGGCAGCAATGTAGCTTAGCCAAGATTGCTGAACCGAGAAATCGGCTTTACTTTGGCTAATCCAGCGAGGCATCAATAGGTCGGCGCTTAACTGCAGCTCTGGAGCTAAGGCTTCGCAACGGTCATTTCGAATTTGTACTTTGGGTGTCCAATTTAAACGGTATTGAGCCGCAATGCTGTAACGATTACCTTGTTTCTGCGGCCCTTGTGCTAATAACTGTTGGCGCAATTGGCCTAAATTATGGGCACTGACATCATAGTATTCTATTCGACTTTGCATCGAGGCGGACTGAGCGTACATCGAAACACCAGCCACTAGCAGTGTAAGCCCTTGCCTGAACCATCCAACTGATTTCACGTTAGATCCTCTAAAATAATCCATTACCGTTAATTAACCTTTTGGGGCTAATTGATTTATCTAATATTTTTAGTTTGACCCTGCAATATATCAGACTATCTTGAAGCAAATGAAACTTTAGCCAATTCTCTATCACTTCTCGACTAAACTTATCTTTACACTTAGCGACAAAAACGTTTTTGTGAAGAACCTCAAAGCGCAGCATAGAAAACTCAGCTTTTTATCAGTTAGCTCTTAGCATGGCCTTGTTTTACCTTCATACTATAAACAGACAAGGAGAGTTAATTATAGATTATGGCATTACCTATTCTCATTTGCGATGACTCCAAGCTCGCAAGAAAACAAATGGCTCGCAGTTTACCTCCCGGCTGGGATGTAGAAATAAGCTACGCTACTAATGGCCAAGAAGGCGTAGAGATGATCCGCCAAGGAAAAGGGGATGTGGTATTTCTCGATCTCAACATGCCTGTAATGGACGGCTACCAGGTTTTAGAAACTGTACAAAAGAACGATCTTCCTGCCTTAATCATTGTGGTTTCTGGAGACATTCAACCAGAAGCCTATACCAGAGTGAAACAGTTAGGTGCTCTCGATTTCATCAAAAAGCCTACCAATAAAGCTAAAATTGGAGAAATTTTAGTAGCTTATGGCATTGTGGAATCCCAGCAGTTATTGGAATTAGAAAATGACCTAGCGGCGCTGGCGCACATGGCGCCGCTCAAACAAGACACCCTGTCACCTAAAATCGTTGATTATCGAGATCATTACCAAGAAATCGCCAACGTAGCTATGGGGCGCGCCGCCGACTTATTGGCCCGCTTGCTGGATGTGTTTATTGTCTTACCTATTCCTAACGTCAATATTCTTGAAACTAGCGAGCTGCATATGGCGTTAAGCTCGGTGGAAGAAAACGAATCAATGTCGGCAGTTTGCCAAGGCTTTATCGGCTCGGGTATTGCCGGAGAAGCATTGTTACTGTTCCATGATTCTAGCTTTGAAGACATGTCAAAGTTAATGAAATACCAGGGGCAATTAGACGATAACGGTCAGCTTGAAGTATTGATGGACATTGCCAACATTTTGATAGGAGCCTGTTTAAAAGGAGTCTCCGACCAACTCGATGTGGGCTTCTCACAAGGCCACCCCGTGGTACTGGGTCAACACTGCAACATTAGCGATTTAATCAATAACAACACTCACCGTTGGCAAAAAACCTTAGCGATAGAAATCAATTACACCATTGAGAAACACAACATCCAGTGTGATTTATTACTGTTGATTACTGAAGATTCGATGCCAACGTTAAACAATAAAATTTCTTACTTATTTGAGCACTATGAGCCAACATCAAAATGATATGAACGAGTTCCACTGGATGCTGGAGATGATACAAACTATCGATGTCGGCTTAGTGGTGCTCGATAAAAATTATCAAGTACAAGTTTGGAATAACTTCATGGAAACCCATAGTGGTTTGCGCCCCGACCAAGTTCAAGCTAAGTCGCTATTTGAGCTATTTCCAGATTTACCAGAAGATTGGTTGAGACATAAAATAGATTCGGTGTTTTTCCTTAAAAACCGAGCCTTCACCACTTGGGAGCAACGCCCCCATGTATTCCCATTCAAAAACTATCGTCCAATTACTGGCACGGTAGATTTTATGTACCAAAACATCACCATCATTCCGCTTACCTCGTTAACCGGCATAGTGACTCACATCAGTCTGATCATTTACGATGTAACTGACAATGCGGTAAACAAATTAGAAGCACTGAAGGTGAATCAAGAGCTGCAAGTGCTTAGTCGTACTGACAAACTTACTCAGCTTTATAATCGAGGCTATTGGCAGGATCGCTTAGAACAAGAGTTTAACCGCTTTGTTCGTAATACCTCTCCCTGCTCGCTAGTGATGTTCGACATCGACCACTTTAAGAAGGTTAACGATACGTATGGCCACCCGGCTGGCGATAAAATCATTTCGCTAGTGGGCGAAACGCTACGCAAAATCATGCGTAAAACCGATATCGCCGGGCGCTATGGCGGCGAAGAGTTTGCAGTTATTCTGGTTGATACCGATGCGGCTCATGCGCAAGGCTTTTGTGAACGGTTACGTACTGCAGTTGCAGCAATTAAGCCAGTTGTAGAGGGAATAGAAATCCCCTTCACCATCAGCTTGGGTATTGCCGAACTCGATGAACAAACCGCCAGTGCCAAAGAATGGTTAGCCAATACTGACCAAGCGCTCTACCAAAGTAAGAATGGTGGGCGCAACCAAACCCAACTTTTCAAACCTAAAAACTGATAAACCAAAATAAAAAAGCAAAGCTAAGGCTTTGCTTTTTTCAATTAAGCAACAGCAGCCACTTGTTGATGATTATCGGCGAATGCCATCGCATTGCGCCATAGATCTTCAACTTGCTGTTGCATGGTGTCATCCGTTTCACCATCGAAATAGGCTTCTAATAAAGCCATATGCATATGTGATTTTAAACAATAAACCATTGGGCGGCGGCTTAGCTCGGTTTGCGTGGCCACAACCCCAAGATGATCATTTAAATATTGAACCACATTCTTCGGTGGTGCATTCAGATTATTGTCGTGACTATTCAGATAAGTCTGTAGTGCGGTGACATAATTTTTGAGCATCGGTAACCTCATTTTCAGGGTTCGATACTCGATACATAATATAATCGCGGTAACCAGTAATTACCTTGATGCTTCCGGATAACATCTTATCCAGTTCTGTATCGCCAGTATCAACTATCAACGGGCGTCCATGCAGGGATTTAAGTTTAGTTTTGCTTGCTACAACAATGATGTTCTCTCGCCCCAACTTACGAATAACTGCAGGGCTTAACTGTTGATTACCACGACCAAACAAATGGCCTTGGCCACCAATGGGAGTAATCAGTAGCTTAGTTTCAGCGTTGCTTATTCTATTCAGCACTTGTGTGGCGGTCAAATCCTGTTGAATGGTTTGCTGATCTTCGACAAAATCTACTCCTAATAAGGTATTAGGTAGTGATAACTCCTGCATAATTGCTGCTACCGTAGTACCAGACCCTGCAATAAAGGGGACGCCATCCAACATTTCACTGACTTCAGCGGCGATATCTTGCAATACCAAATCCTCTGACTCAATACCGCCCTGCTTAACCGCTTGCACATAGTGAAGCTCGTCAGGAACCTGCATTTCGCCAAAACATTTGGCTCTAACCCGTCCTTGACGAAAGGCCTGTTCGTCGATATCCATCACATCGGCGCTACGCAAACTTAGCATCTCTCCTTGAAGGAATTTCGCCACTAGTAGCCCTGTGGCTCTAGGAGTCACGCCATAAACACCTGAGTGGATTTTACAGCCAGCAGGAATACCAATACATGTTAGCTGCTCACCGACTACCGCTAAAATATCTCTGGCAGTGCCATCTCCACCGGCAAACAGTAATAAATCCACGTCCGCCTCGAGCATTTGCTGTGCCGCCAATTGAGTATCTTCAGCACTACTGGGCTCAGCTGCTCGATAAACCACTTGATACGGTAAATTCAGTCGCTCACAAAGCTGTTCTCCCATCTCCGCCGATGCAGTGAAAATGGTAAACTGGGACTGAAGGGATGTGAGCAATTCGAGTGCTAGTTGGGCACGAAAATTGGCTTGCTTAACCGCTCCCTTTGCCAGCGCCTGCTCTGCCACCCCATCACTACCTTTTAGCGCCACACTGCCACCTAAACCAGCAATAGGGTTAATAATCAATCCAAGCTTAAGCATAATACACCTCT
>NZ_JBNKPP010000155.1:0-19007 GCF_050295395.1 Agarivorans sp. | reverse complement strand
CGTTGCTTCTTGTCGAAGCGAGGTGCGCATTCTACGCCATCCTCTGTGACTGTCAACCGCTTTTTTAAAACATTTTAAAAACCGGTTTGAAAGCCGCCAACTCAGCCCTAGGCCTTGCTAGCCCTGACTTGCATCAACGTTACTCTGCAGCGCTGTGTGCCGTGTCAGTGGAGGTGCATTATAGGCATCGATTCCCAAGGCGCAAGCGTTTTTTGAAGAAAACTTAAAATAATTGTCTTTATGGCTGTTTTTCAAGCGAAATGCTCATAATTAGAACTTAAATACACGAAAAACGACTTATTCAGGCGTAGATAAGTGATAAATCTACAAGCTCTTGTGAGATTATTGCGCTCAATTCTAGGCTGTTTAAATTTACTGGCTAGATAAATAGTCGTATGACTCCGCTTGTTCCTTATAAGACTATTTGTAATAAAGCGCGGATAACGTAAGCTGAGTAGTTAAAGCCAATAACAAATGGAGTAAACAATGAGTGTTAAGTCTTTTTCAGGTTTCAGTCCTATCTTGGGAAAAGAAGTATGGATAGATCCTAGCGCAGTACTCTATGGCGAGATTAAGTTAGGCGATGATGTCAGTATTTGGCCGTTGGTAGCGGCGCGCGGGGACGTTAACCACATACATATCGGCGCCCGTACTAATGTACAAGACGGCAGCGTTTTACATGTTACCCGCAAAACTGAGAACCCGCCGCAGGGCTATCCTTTAATCATTGGTGAAGATGTCACAATTGGCCACAAGGCGATGCTACATGGCTGCACCATTGGTAATCGCGTATTGGTAGGCATGGGAGCCATCGTTTTAGACGGTGTGGTGGTTGAAGACGAGGTAATGATTGGAGCAGGAAGCTTAGTGCCTCCAAATAAACGTTTAGCCTCTGGTTACTTATACCTAGGCAGCCCGGTAAAACAGGCTCGCCCGCTGAATGATAAAGAGAAGGCGTTTCTTAGTGAGTCAGCCGACAACTATGTACGGCTGAAACAACAGTATCTAGAAGAACAAGCTTAAAGGATAAGTGCGCCGTTGGCGGCAAAGTCTTCCTCTTTTAACTTTTCTTCTAATAGTTCTTCAATATCGAATTGAACACTATGGTAGGCCTCGAGTATTTTTTCGTCATTGGTTAAGGGTAAACCCACCAGATGCTCGAGGGTCTTTTTCCTCACGGCACACTGAACTTTGGCCCCCATAACCTGAGCGCTAAACTCGATGCATTGATTAAGCGCCTGCCAACGTTGGTCATCACCAATAATGATGGCTTGATTCATGATAGTTCTACTCCCGTCATTAGGTCTGCTTGTAATTTGTATTTGACCTTCTTAAAGTGTTGCAATTGAACCGCAAAACTACAAGTAGATTATTAATGACCACCTGGCAATGGGCAACTTTCGAGCAACTATCCACTACTCAGCTATATCAAATATTGGCTCTTCGTGAAGAAGTGTTTGTTGTAGAGCAGCGCTGCCCCTATCAAGATGCCGACGGCCAAGACTTTGCAGCCCTACACTTAATGGCCTGGCAAGAGCAACAACTGCTCGCTTATGCTCGTATTTTTGCGCCGGAACAAGGCCACGCAAGAATTGGTCGAGTGGTCACTAAGGCCAGCGGACGTGGGCAAGGTTTGGGTCAGCAGTTGATGCAACGGGCCATTGCTTACTGCCAGCAGCACTGGCCCGAGGCGAGTATTATAATTTCGGCACAGCGCTACTTGGAACAGTTTTACCAACAACTTGGCTTTGAAATCTGCAGCGAGCCCTATCTAGAGGATGATATTCCCCATATCGCAATGCAGATTAAGGCTATCGGCTAAGGTTTCGCCGCAACTCGCGTAGCACTTGACGCGCCCCCGGGCGAATACCACGCCAAACGGCAAAGCTTTCCGCCGCTTGACCCACTAGCATACCTAAACCATCAACGGTTTTTGCCGCCCCCAAATCCGCAGCCCAACGGTTAAAGGCGGTGGTATCGGCAGCGTAAGTCATGTCATAACAACGAGTGGTCGGCTGGATTAACTCTGGCTTTAACGGGGGCAACTGGCCTTTTAAACCGGTAGAAGTAGAGTTAATAATAATATCGAAGTCGCCACTGAGAGCTTCATAGGAGCTAGCCGACACAGGCCCCAAATCTGCAAAGCGCTCAGCTAAGGCTTGCGCTTTTGCAACGGTGCGATTAACAATCAGCAGTTGACTTAATTGCTGTTCTAACAAGGGGCCGATCACTCCGCGTGCGGCGCCGCCAGCTCCTAACAACAAGACTTTCAAACCACTTAAATCACCAAACTGAGCCAGTAAGTCAGCCACCAAACCTGCACCGTCGGTATTATCACCCAGCAATATGCCGTCATCAGTTAACTTTAGGGTATTCACAGCGCCAGCCAGTAACGCTCGCTCAGTATGTTGCTGAGCGGCTTGAAAAGCTTGTTGTTTAAATGGCGCGGTAATATTGCAACCTTTACCTCCGGCTTTTAAAAACTCATCCAAGGCTTGTAGAAAGCCATCTTCGGCCGGTTCAATAGCACGGTAACTGAGATCTTGCTGGGTTTGTCGAGCAAATAAAGTGTGAATAAAGGGAGATTTTGATTGGCTAATTGGGTTACCAAAAACTGCGTATAAATCCATTAGGCGCACTACTTAGATAAATAATAGTGCACCATAACAAGGCTTTAGTAAAAATAGAATAACTAAAGACCCTTGTTTAACGATTAATCGTCATCTTCTACATCAGAGGGGTCTACATCATCAAGGTCATCATCCTCACTACTCGCGCTTTCTGTAACACTGGCCTTGGGTGGATTACTCACTAAGCCGTGGAAAGCCTTACGGCCTGACAGCTTCTTATACTTTAACCATACTTTTTGTTCCGCAGTTTCTGCTTCGGCTTCACCTCGGCATACTGAGACAAAATAAGCCTCGACGTCGTCGATGGGGTCCCGAAGCGACTCGTCTAATTCTTTAAAAGCGCAGCCACAGCGCTCTAATAATTCAGCTTCTTTGATAGTGAATGCGCCACTACGCGAGAAACCACGGCGAAAATGTTTATCATCTGCAAATCGGCGTTTAGCCAAAAACGATCCATTCATAGTGTAAGACTCAACTAAAAAGAAATCATTGATACCAACGAGCTCATGCTCAACAGTTAAAATAATTAATTCAAAGTGAACGTTCTTGCAAGAAAATAAATTGCTTTTTTAGCGTTTTGGCTAAGCCTTGCTCAACCAGTCCTGAGGCTTTAAGTAACGCTGGTAGAGACGCTCTTCATCGCTGCCAGGCTCGGGTTGCCAGTTATAACGCCATTTCACCAAAGGCGGCAGTGACATTAAGATGGACTCGGTACGCCCGCCCGACTGTAAACCAAATAAAGTGCCGCGATCGTAAACTAAATTAAATTCCACATAGCGACCACGTCGATACAGCTGAAAATCACGCTGTTGCTGAGTAAACGCTAAGCCTTTTCGACGCGCCACAATCGGCAAGTAGGCCTTAAGGAAACCATCCCCCACTGCCTGAGTAAACGCAAAACTTTGCTCAAAACCCAATTCATTTAAATCGTCAAAGAACAGGCCACCAATACCGCGAGTTTCATTGCGGTGCTTAAGGAAAAAGTATTCGTCACACCATTTTTTGTATTTGGGGTACAGAGTTTCACCAAAAGGCCGGCACAAATCAGCAGCCGTTTGGTGCCAACTAATACAGTCTTCATCGAAGCCATAATAGGGAGTTAGGTCAAACCCTCCCCCAAACCACCAGATCGGCGCTTCGCCGTCTTTTTCTGCAATAAAGAAACGAACATTAGCATGTGAGGTAGGAAGCATAGGATTATGCGGGTGAATCACCAAAGATACCCCCATGGCTTCAAAGCGCCGCCCCGCCAACTCTGGGCGTTGCGCCGTAGCGGAGGCGGGCATTTGCTCACCAAACACATGAGAAAAGTTCACTCCCGCTTGTTCAAATACCAATCCTTCACTGAGTACCCGAGTGCGCCCCTCGCCACTAAGGCCTTGATGCTCGGCGGGGTCACGCTGCCAATCGTCGTGCAAAAACTTCGCTTGGCCGTCTTGTTGCTCCAATTGCTGGCAAATACGCTGTTGTAAGTGAATAAAAAACTCTCGAACGGCCACTGAATTGACTTGTTGCATGCTGCTACCTTTAATCGAGTTAAGCGCGGATCACCTGACCGGTACTTATGTCTTTTATTTGGCTGGTTTGTGTCGCCCCCCCCAAGGGACCATCAAATACCAACTCAACCCCAGCTAACTGTGCCGCTTGTTCAGCGCTTTGCGCGGGTGGCTCACCACTGAGGTTAGCCGAAGTAGACACTAAGGGTTTAGCGATGAGCTGACATAGGCTAGCCACCACAGGATGAGCGGTCAGGCGTACAGCAACACTACTAAATTGACCACAGATCCACGGTGGAGTGGCTGCTGAAATAGGCACCAACCAAGTGGTGGGGCGTGCCTGCGGGGTCACCAATAGTTGACGTTGCTGTTCAGACAAGGCGGCGTAATCAATATAAGGTAACAACTGCGAAAGCTCTGAAGCCAATAAAATCAAGCCCTTCTCTACAGGACGCTGTTTAATTTGCAAAATCCTATTTACCGCTTGTTGAGAGTCAGGGTCACAGCCCAAGCCATACACCGATTCAGTGGGATAGGCCAACACAGCACCCTGAGAGATAGCAGCTGCCGCACGCTGTACATCGCTGCAAATAACCGCTTGAAAAGAACTTTCATTCATTATTTTTGTACTTTTACCAAACTATGAATTAATACGAATTGTAAGGCGGCACATACCACCACCGAAGGGCCAGCTGGGGTATCTTGATACCAAGATAAACACAAGCCAAGCACTACAGAAATCGCGCCAAACACAACCGCATAAGCCGCCATTTGCTCCGGTGAGCTGCTTAAACGCCGTGCCGTAGCAGCAGGGATTAACAACAAAGAACTAATAATCAGCGCGCCGACAATTTTCATGGCAATGGCAATCACCACCGCCAGCAACAGCAGCAATAGCGCCCGCATCAAATCAACATTGATGCCTTCTACTTCGGCAATTTGTTCGTTCACCGTTGCCGATAACAGTTTATTCCATTGGCTGA
This sequence comes from Agarivorans sp., assembly GCF_050295395.1. NCBI lineage: Bacteria > Pseudomonadati > Pseudomonadota > Gammaproteobacteria > Alteromonadales > Alteromonadaceae > Agarivorans > Agarivorans sp. Next base: position 13,898 of record NZ_JBNKPP010000155.1, on the reverse strand, counting down.
ATAACACTGCCAATACCAACGCGCCACCGCCCCAAATCCACAACAAATCTTGCTGAGTCACCGCTAATAGGTCACCAAACAAGTAGGCCATAAGATCAATACGTACGCTGTCCATCAACGCCACAACCACCAAGCCCAAAGAGAGGGCTGAATGGGCCATAATGCCCAACAAGGTATCACTGGCTAACTGTTTATAACGTTGCAAAGACAACAATAACAACGCCAGCATGGCACCACTCAATACCATCGCCAATATTGGATTAATGGCTAACCATAAACCTAAAGCGACCCCAAGTAAGGAGGCATGCGCCAAGGTATCACCAAAATAAGCTAAACGTCGCCACACCATGAAGGAGCCTAAAGGCCCAGCCAATAAGGCAATACCTAAACCAGCCAATAAGGCGTTAATTAAAAAGTCATCCATGAATTAATCGTTCTCTTGGCTACTAGCTTGATGGTGATGATGGTCATGTTCATCGCACACATGATGGTGAGTATAAACGGCTAGTTGTTGGCGCTCGTTTTGAGCAAATAGGCGAGCAAACTCTGGATGCTGCGCCACACTCTCTGGCTCACCGTGACAGCAGACATGGTGGTTGAGGCAAATAACATGGTCGGTACCGGCCATCACCAAATGCAAATCATGAGAGACCAACAGCACCGCACAATCGATTTGTTGAGCAATATCGGAAATTAATTGGTAAAGCTCAATTTGCCCTGAAATATCAACACCTTGAACCGGCTCGTCTAACACTAATAGCTGCGGTTCACCGAGCAAGGCGCGGGCTAGCAGCACCCGCTGCATCTCGCCGCCAGACAAACGCACTAACTGTCGCTGCAGTAGACCTTCAATGCCGAGTTGGCTAATCACCTTATTTAGGCGCTTACGTGAGTAGTGACGCGCCAACTTCAAAAAGCGTTCAACACTTAAGGGAAAGGACTCATCAACGCTGATTTTTTGCGGCACATAACCGATCCGCAATTTTGAGGCGCGAGTAATATTACCGGAATCGGCAGGAATCAAGCCAAGAATCACTTTAATCAGGGTACTCTTACCGGCCCCATTAGGGCCGATCAAGGTGGTAATTTGGCCGCGATTAAGCTCAAGCGACACATGGTCAAGAACCATGCGCTGGTCAAAGCTAACACAAATATTGTTTAGCGAAAGTAAGGTGGTCAATCCCAGTTCCTATAGATAATTAGCTCGTTAGAACCCAGCGAAGTATGCTTGGGGGGCACTATTCTACACTAGATGTTACACTATCGTATTATTTTACCAAATCATCTAACAAAGCCTGTATGCGTAAACTGTTTTTCACCTTAATGTTAATCACCTTTCCTAGCTGGGCCAGCAATCCAAACATCTTAGTCAGCATTAAACCGCTGCAACTACTGCTTAGCAGCCTTACCGAGGGGCAATACCAAATCGATTACTTGGTGAGCCCCAATGTATCCCCCCATGATTACGCGTTGCGGCCGTCGGATGTACGCGCCCTTCGTCAAGCCGACTTGGTGATTTGGGTAGGGGAAGAACTAGAACCCTTTCTGAGTAAGCCACTCAGCCAAAGTGATAGCCAACAACTAAAGTTACTGGACATAGCTGGGCTTGAACTGATCAAAGGGGAAGCCGAGCATGAACATCATGGCGATCATCACCACGAGTTAGACCCGCACATCTGGCTAGGGCCTAAACAAGCGCGCAGCATTGCCCGCGCAGTGACCGAGCAGTTGATTGAAATGCAAGTTAAACCCGCAGCCGAACTGGAGCAGCAACTCATTCGCTTTAATCAAAAGCTGGACCAGCTAGTGAGCGATATCCAGCAACAACTGCAGCCAGTACAACAGCAAGGCTATTTCGTTTTTCACGATGGCTATAGTTACTTTGAGCGTTACTTTGCTTTGAACCGCCTAGGCGAATTTACCATCAATCCCCAGCGCCGCCCCGGGGCTAAAACCCTGCAGCATATTCGTCAACAACTGGCACAAGGAAAGGCCCAGTGTATTTTTGCCGAACCCCAATTTAATGGCGCATTATTGGAAACCATTAGCCAAGATAGTGGGGCTAAAATCAGCCTGCTTGACCCCTTAGGCATCACCGTGAAAAATTCCGCCAATGGCTATTTTGATTTATTGCAGCAGTTAGCTAACAGCTATCGAGACTGCCTATTCGTTGATGGCAATCAATAGACGCAAAAACGGAGCGTGAAGCTCCGTTTTTTATCGCTGCGGCAAGATTAAATCACCCGAGAAAACTGCTGGCGCCTAGCTTGATTACGGAAATACACATCAAAACACATGCAAATATTGCGGATCAACAAGCGCCCCTTGTTACTCACTTGGATCCCCTGCTCGCTTAACTCAACCAGAGCATCATCAACAAAGGGCTGTAATAGCTGTAAGTCTTCGGCAAAGTAGGATTGAAAATCGATGCCAAACAGCTGTTCTAAATCACCAAAGTTCAATTGAAAGTTGCAAATCAGTCGCTTAATCAACTCTCGGCGGATCAAGTCATCTTGATTCAGCGCGATCCCCTTCCACTGAGCATGACCAAGGCTGTCGATCTGTGCGTAATAGCTTTTTAGCTCTTTTTGATTTTGACTGTAGGCGTCGCCTAGCATAGAGATGGAAGAAACACCCAAGCCCAGCAAATCGGCCTCACCTTGAGTGGTATACCCCTGAAAGTTACGGTGTAATTGCCCCTTGCTCTGGGCTATCGCTAATTCATCTTCAGGCTTAGCGAAGTGATCCATTCCAATAAACTGATAACCATGTTGGCTCAAAAACTCGATGCTATCGCGTAAAATACCCAAACGCTGCTCACTAGAGGGCATCTTGCTTTCATCAATTTTACGTTGCGCGGCAAAACGACTCGGTAAATGAGCATAGTTAAATACCGAAAGTCGATCGGGGTCTAACTCAATCACCCGCTGCAACGTTTGTTTAAAGCTGTCACGCGTTTGGTAAGGCAAGCCGTAAATCAGATCAATATTAACCGAGCTAAACCCCACCGCTCGAGCCCGCTCCACTAAGGCAAAAATAAACGCTTCATCTTGCTCACGATTGACCGCCTGCTGAACTTGCTTATTAAAATCCTGTACCCCTAAGCTAAGGCGATTAAAACCCAATTCGGCTAATAAATCGATGGTGCTTAATTCAATTTCTCGGGGGTCTACTTCAATGCTGATTTCGGCAGCATCGGCAAATTCGAAGTGCTGGTACAAAAGGGCAGTTAAGCGTTTTAACTGGGCCGCATCCAAATAGGTGGGCGTACCACCGCCCCAATGCATTTGGCTAACCTTACGTTGCTTAAAACGCCCCGCTTGTAGCTCAATTTCGCGTTCTAGATAGTCGAGGTAAATATCCGCCTTATGTTGGTGGCGGGTAATGACCTTATTGCAGCCACAGTAGTAACAAAGCTTATGGCAGAACGGAATATGCACATACAGTGATAACGCCCGCTCGGGATACTTAGCACAAGCCTCTTGAAACTGCGGCTCACCAAAGGACTCGTTAAACTCTAAGGCCGTAGGATAAGACGTATAGCGAGGGCCCGAGTAGTTATATTTTTCAATTAACTGCTGGTCCCAATCGACCGCTGATGATGCCATTTGATTTCTCCTAGAGCACTTTTACACTAAGCTCTGTCAGCGCTTTAGCTTCTTCTATAATCTGCTGTCTCAATGTTTCTTCTTCCGCTTCGCGCTGAAGATCCTGACGCATTCTTTGCTGACGAGGCAATTTGTTGCGAGCTTCATGAGTAGGCAAGTGTTTCACCGAATTATACAGTTGAAACACGCTAGGAAAACGCTCAGCCCAATCAATTTGCTTAGGCGTTTGCAGGGCCATTAACAGATTACTGATACGGATCACACCTTCTGACAAACCGCAGCGATCATCAACCATGGCACTGGCAATATAACGAATATCGCCTAATAAGTTTTCATTCCGCTTAGCCAGCGCCCGCTGAATCACTTTGCGTTGCCCCATTAAGCGACCTAGCAATAAGGCGGCATAAACCGCCAGCACAAGAATGACCAGTAGCCCAATAACGGCCCACCACAGCATAGCGATTAATCCTTATACTGATCTAACGAAGAGCTATTTAATGAACGCCAAAGCTGCTCATCATCATCCAAGTCTTCATCTTCGGTTTCTTCAGACAAACCTAACTCGCGCAACAATTCGGCATGACGCGCCAACTGTTGGTCTAACCATTGCTGCTCTTGGGCAGAAATTTTGCCGCCCTCATCCAAGATATCGATAAGCGCCTCTACTCGAGTATCCGCTTCCAACTTGGCTAGCTCTTGCTCTGGGCTCAATACTTGCGGCTGTGCTTTGGCCTTTGGTTTAACAGGCTTATTAACTGGAGTTGCGGTTACGCCTAACGGCACAGCTGCTTTACTGCCAATTCGCGGATCTTTTGCCTGCTGAACGGGTGTGCTAGACGCGTCTTTCTCAAGGCCTTGCTGGCGACTACCGGCACTTTTACCTTTACCGATTTTTTTTCGATCCGGCACAGCAACACGTTTTGCTTTAAAGTCAGGGTCTTTACGCACCCCAATTAAGCCGCCCTTGCGATTTTTTTTTCTAGACATCTTTTTTACCTCTGTGGAATAGCGCCACATCAGGGCCGACTATTTCCAAACTCATTTGATAGAATTCTGCTAACCAACGAAACGTTTTATCGCTATAAAACGCCACATGGGTAGGATCATTTTTATAGTGCCATTGAGCGAAAACATCGATGCCCCAATGGCGTTTGGTCATTACCGCTAATAAACCCGAAGTGGCTACCAAACCGGTGAGTAGCTGCCAAGACTGCGCCGGATGATTGAAATGCTCCACCACTTCACTACAGGTAACCAACTCGTAGTCTCGACTTAACAAGCCCTCGTCTGGGTAATATATAGGATCATAGTTTAGCAATTGGTGGCCTGCTTGCGCGAACAGTAAACTCAGCGCAGGCCCCGGCCCACAGCCAAAATCCAAACCTACCACAGGGTGCCTTAAGGCCGTAATAGTAGGCTCACTTAAGCGCTGCAAAAAACCTAAATAAGCAGAGTCGTGTGGGTCATTATTGTGTAAGTCGTACTGCGCTTTTTCGGCATCAGCACTCAGCCAATCTTGCGGGTCGGCAAAAATCAAATCGCAAACGTTGCAGTGCCAATATTGGCAACGTTTATTACGATAAAAATCGTTGCAAGCAGTCGCATTACAGAGAGGACAATTCACCAATCACACCTAGCCGTATTTTTCAGGGGCGCAAGTGTAACACTAACAACAAAGATGGCGAATATTAAATCAGATGTTGTTGGGCAGCTCAGGCTGCCCATTCACCCTTAGTGCAAGCCACCAAGGTATTGCGATAATATTTCGATGTCTTTATCGCTAAGCTTGGCCGCTACGTCGCGCATCATACCGTTAAGGTCATTAGCACGCTCACCGCTACGAAAAGCTTCTAACTGGTTTTTAATATAAGTGGCGTATTGCGAAGAAATACGTGGGAAACGAGCCAAGCTATGACCCACACCACGAGGACCGTGACACGCAGTACAAGCGGCAATGCCACGTTCAATATCGCCACCCATAAATAATTTTTGTCCCGCCTCAACATATTCCGGCGCGGTAGTATTTGGACTCATTGGCTGAGCAGCGAAATATGCGGAGATATCTTCCATATCCTGCTCGGTAAGCGGCATGGCCATACCACCCATAATGGCATTATTACGCCCTTCTGCTCCGCCACTTTTCATTGCGGCTTGGAAATCTTTAAGCTGCTTAACTAGGTACCCAGCATGTTGGCCTTCTAATTTAGGGTAACCCAAAGCTTCGCCTTGGTTGTTATGGCACGCTTTACACGACGCGGCCTTTTGCTCTCCAGCGACAGCGTCACCCTTGGCCCATACTGGACTGGCTACCCCCGCCAATAAGATTAAAACTAAGGTAAGTTTTTTCATGACATTCCATTTATTAGTATTATTCCAAACCACACACTGGCGCCCGTGTTACAATGCGCGAGTCCAGTAACGGCATTATTTTACACAATTTTGCCAAAAACGTAATGTATTACCCTAATTTCCTTGTGGAGCTCAACATCACCATGGCGCAATATCATTTTCAAAACACCCACTTCATTACTAGCGCGCCGAATATCCAGGCAATGCCTGAAGATAGCGGGATTGAAGTCGCCTTTGCCGGACGCTCTAACGCTGGTAAGTCCAGTGCATTAAATACCTTAACCCGTCAAAAAAACCTAGCTAGAACCAGTAAAACGCCAGGACGGACACAATTAATTAACGTTTTTGAAATAAGTGAAGGCTTTCGATTAATCGATTTACCTGGCTACGGCTTTGCTCAAGTTCCCGAAGAAGTTAAGAAGCAATGGCAAAAATCATTATCAGAATATCTGCAAGAACGACAAAGTCTGCAAGGTATCGTGGTACTGATGGATATTCGTCACCCATTTAAAGAAACCGACAATGGTTTGATTCAATGGGCAGTAGACTGCGACTTGCCGGTATTGGCCTTATTAACTAAGGCGGATAAGCTGAAACAAGGTGCCCGCAAGGCGGCGATCTTAAAAGGCCGCGAAACCGCTAAAGCCTTTGGTGGAGAAGTACGAGTAGAAGCGTTTTCCTCATTAAAAAAACAAGGCCTCGATATTCTGCAAAATACCTTAGCAAGTTGGTTTGACCAACATCAGGCCGAGCCACTCAACGACCAGCAATAAAGCCATCGCAGCTCACACTTGACTGCAACAAAAGGCCAATTAAGCGAGAAAGTTTCATCATTTTCTCGCAATACACCTCTTACTTCACAACTTTCCTCAAAATTTAAGCCACGGCTAAATATTGCAATCAGGCTACCGAAGAACGTAAAAATTCAGCCGCTGAAGCTCGCTATAATGTCGCAAAAACTAATGAGGTAACACCATGAACCAAGACAAAGCCAAGCCGCTTGAGTCACATGCTGCAGAAACAACCAGCGATGCCGAAGCCGTGACTAAAGCTGATTTAGCCAGAGCCTCACAGCTCAAGCCAATCAGCAGCCCGTTAGTCACACACATGTATACTGCCGACCCCTCGGCGCATGTCTTTGACGGCAAATTATATATCTATCCTTCTCACGACGTTGATAACGGTCAGCCTTTAAATGACAACGGCGACCACTTTGACATGCGCGATTACCATGTTTTCTCCTTAGATCGCCCCTTTGGCGTGGTAACCGACCACGGTAACGCTCTGGATATAAAAGACGTAGCTTGGGCCGAGAAACAAATGTGGGCACCAGATGCGGCCGAGAAAGACGGCAAATACTATCTGTATTTTCCAGCACGCAACCACAACGGCATTTTTCAAATTGGCGTCGCGGTTGGCGAGCAGCCTGAGGGACCTTTTATTCCACAACCAGAAGCGATTAAAGGTAGCTTTAGCATCGATCCTGCGGTGTTTAAAGACCAAGACGGTAGCCACTACATGTATTTTGGTGGTTTATGGGGCGGACAACTGCAATGCTGGCGCGATGGTAAGTTTGGCGAAGAGCAGTTCCCACAAGACCAACAAGCCGCGCTACGGCCATTTGTCGCAAAACTGAGTGACGACATGCTGGAATTTGCCGAGCCACCGCAACCCATCGACATTATTGATGAGAATGGCGAGCTGCTACTAGCCGGAGATAACCATCGCCGCTATTTCGAAGGGCCATGGATGCACCAATACAATGGTCGCTATTACTTCTCTTATTCGACGGGTGATACTCATAAAATCGTTTATGCTAGCAGTGATTCTCCTTACGGTCCCTTCCGCTATGAAGGCGTGATACTAGAGCCAGTGTTAGGTTGGACCACCCACCACTCCATTGTCGAGTTTGAAGGTAAATGGTACTTGTTTTACCACGACAGCACTCTGTCGGCAGGGCAAACCCACTTACGCAGCATCAAAATGGCAGAATTGACTATCGACGAGGATGGTAAGATTACCCCCATCAAGCCTTATTACGATTAAACGTAGCTAGCTTGCCAAGACACTCAATTTATCTTGGGCAAAAAAAAGCCCCATTCTTTGAATGGGGCGAGTAAGAAAAGAATTCTTAAAAAAACTGAAAGCACTATTCCAATTGCATTAATTAAGACTTAACTAAAATAGATTAGTTCACATTTTTTTTAAAAAACATGCATTTTATTTGCTATCGCTTTCAGCAGCACTTTCACCATGACTTACCAAACAGTCGGGCAAACCATAATTTAGCTATCCTCCAGATGATTTTTCAAAGAGAAAATCGTAGCTAAATTTCACACATGGTGTTTTTAACACATAAAAATGAAACAAAATAACACAATAGAAAAGTCACAAGGAAAGTGCTCAATCGAGCCTTAAGAATAGGGGAGAATGGAGTTTAAAGCGGTTTTAAAAGAAAAAACGCCCCGATGTAAACCATCGAGGCGGCAAAATAGCCTTTTTCAACTACGTGAAATAAAGGTCTGAAAGATAGAACATCTTACCTCTGTACCCTACAAGTGCTACTTTAGAGTATCACCGATGAAAAATAAAGCATTTTTTGTAATCTAATTTCATGTTTCATAGTGTTTCAGGTTTTTTTATTACGCGAAAAGCTTTTCATTATTACTAAATGCTAAACCTGAGCCATAAGCACAAAAAAAGGAAGCCTAAGCTTCCTCAAATTAAACAAAATTCGCTATTTAATGTGCTTCATCCCAGTTGTTGCCCACACCTGATTCAGCCACCAAAGGTAGATCTAAGTGAACCGCTTGCTCCATTAACTCTGTGAGTTTGGGCACTACTCGTTCCAACTCACTTTCTAAGACCTCAAACACCAATTCATCGTGCACCTGCATCAACATTCTACAGTGCTCATCGGCTTGGGTATCTAACCAAGTGGCTACGGCAATCATGGCCTTTTTAATAATATCAGCGGCGGTGCCTTGCATTGGCGCATTGACCGCCGCCCGCTCGGCGGCTTTTTTACGCATGCCATTACGTGAATTAATCTCGGGTAAATATAAACGGCGGCCAAACAAGGTTTCTACATAACCGTGTTGCTGACAGAAATCTCGGGTAGTATCCATGTACTCGAGAACCGCTGGATAACGTTCAAAATAACGATTCATATAGGTTTGAGCATCGGCTCGGGCAATACCTAATTGTTTAGCCAACCCAAAAGCACTCATGCCATAAATCAAACCAAAGTTAATCGCCTTGGCACTACGACGTTCATCGCTGCTCACCGCTTCTACCGTCTTACCAAATACCTCTGCTGCAGTGGCCTTATGAATATCTTCTCCCGCCGCAAAGGCACTCAATAAGCCCTTGTCTTGAGACAGATGAGCCATAATACGTAGCTCAATTTGTGAGTAATCGATGGCCACCAGCTTATAACCTTCCGCCGGAATAAAGGCCTGACGCACCTTGCGGCCTTCTTCATGACGGATCGGAATATTTTGTAAATTAGGATCGCTAGACGAGAAACGTCCGGTGGCCGTGACCGCTTGATGATAAGAGGTATGTACTCGCCCAGTGCTTGGTTCCACCATCTTTGGCAACTTGTCGGTATAAGTAGACTTTAATTTAGACAAGCTGCGGTATTCCAAAATAACTTTGGGCAAGCTGTAATCTAAAGCCAACTCTTGCAACACTTCCTCAGCGGTGGACGGTGCGCCCTTAGGAGTTTTCTTCACTACCGGCAAGGCCATTTTTTCAAACAAAATATGTTGCAGCTGCTTGGGTGAACCTAGGTTGAAAGGTTCACCCGCTAAGTCATGAGCCTGCTTTTCTAAGCCATCAATACGCTCTGCCAGAGAAAGACTATGCGCCGCCAATACTTGGCTATCAATGCGCACACCTTGACGCTCGGTTTTAGATAAAATACTTACCAGTGGCAGCTCTACTTCTTCAAACAGGCTCTGTAATTTGGCTTGCTGCTGCAACTTGGGCCATAGGGTTTGGTGCAGACGCAGAGTAATATCGGCATCTTCAGCAGCATAAGGTGCAGCGGTTTCCAGTTCTATTTGATTAAAAGTGAGCTGTTTGGCACCTTTGCCCGCGATATCTTCAAACTTAATGGTTTTGTGCTGTAGGTATTGCAGCGATAAAGAATCCATATCATGGCGAGTCAAAGTACTGTTTAAGACATAAGACTCCAACATGGTATCGTACTTAATACCTTTTAAGTCAATACCATAACGCGCCAGTACGCTAGCGTCATATTTAAGGTTCTGTCCCAGCTTAGCCTTGCTGGGGTCTTCCAACCAGGGTTTCAGCTGAGCTAATACCCAGTCTCGATCTAATTGCTCGGGCGCATTTAAATAATCATGCGCTACCGGCAAATAGGCTGCCTTACCCGCTTCTACGGCAAAAGACAGCCCCACCAATTCTGCCTGCATATAATTCAGCGAGGTGGTTTCGGTATCCAAAGCTACTAGCTCTGCTTGCTGGATTTTCTCCAACCAAGCAGCAAAACTTTGTTTATCTAGAATGGTCTCGTATTCACCACTCAGCTCAGCGGCAGCTTGAAGCGTTGCTTCACTGGCTTCGCCGTCCTGCGGATTGGCGGGTTCAGCAGTTGAGCCTCCTTTAGCTTGATTGTCTAGCGCTTCACTCAACCAACGCTTAAATTCTAGTTCGCCAAATAACTTCACCAAGGCATCGGTATCTTCCTCTAGACGTTGCATATCTTGCATCGTCAAACCCACCTCTACGTCGCATTTTATGGTGGCCAATAAATAAGACAGCCGCGCATCTTCTGCATGCTCTCGCAGTTTCTTCGGCATGGTCTTGGCCCCGCGAAAGCCTAACTCTTGCACCGCATCGGGATCGGCTAATAGCTGTTCTACCCCGCCCACTCCCTGCAACATGGCTAAGGCGGTTTTTTCACCCACACCGGGCAAGCCGGGTATGTTATCCACCTTATCGCCCATCAGGGCAAGGTAGTCGATAATCAATTCTGGTGGCACGCCAAATTTCTCTTCAACACCAGCGCGGTCCATAACCGTATTGGTCATGGTATTAATTAAGGTGATGTTGTCATCAACCAACTGCGCCATGTCTTTATCGCCGGTGCTGATAAGCACCGCTTTATTCTCGGCAGAAGCTTGTTTAGCCAAAGTGCCAATCACGTCGTCGGCTTCCACTCCGGGGATGGCGATCATTGGCAAACCCATGGCCTTAATCACCGCATGCAAGGGCTCAATTTGCGAACGAAGATCATCGGGCATAGAGGGGCGATTAGCTTTGTACTGCTGATAGATCTCATCACGGAAGGTTTTGCCCTTGGCATCAAATACCACCACTATATGCTCGGGCTTAAATTGCTTAAGTAGGCTACGTAGCATATTAACCACACCATAAACCGCACCGGTGGGTTCACCTTTGGAGTTAGTTAAATGTGGAGGCGCATAGAAGGCACGATATAAATAAGAAGAGCCATCAACAAGTACAAGAGCTTGGTCGGGAAGGGCTGCCATTAAGATGATCCATGGTTCTGATTTTCAATGCGCTTGATGATGCCACAGCCGCTGTTAATGCACCAGAGCAATAGCCTTATGCCACAAACAGCTTGTGGATAAGTCTGTTGACAAGCAGCAACAATTCTCTCGCGAAAAATTCACAAGATTAACATTGGAAAATAAAAAGCTTTAATTACAACAAGTTAAAAGCAAAGAAAGAAGAACAAATGGAGCAGCAAACAATTCCCTTGATGTGGAAAACGTCATTCCATGACTTTTCTTTAGACCTGCTTTGACGAATTAATAAACAACTCATCGCAGGCAGGTGGAACAATATAGAAGATTACTCTGCGGCAAACCTTGGAACAGATCACATTTTAACCAGCCTAAAAATATTATTTGTTTTGTTAAAACTTGGCACGTTTTAGCGAGCTTAATAAGCTAGCACAAGCACTTGAAAAAGCCTCGGAGTTTGCACACTCAAACCAGGCACTTTGGCTTAAAGCATCATAGCGCCACCACCATAGTTGTTGTTCCAAATAAAAACCCAGCACTTGCCAATCGGCCCCTTGCTCAACAAAGGCAATAGGCCAAGCTTGCTGTTCAACAAAAGCTTGAGCTAAGGGCAAAAACTGGTTTTCCTCAAAAGTGCGGTTCAGCTTAACCACCGCGAACTCGGCCAGTACCGTATAAGCCGCATCTAACTGCTGCATGAGATCTCCAAGCTTTTCCCCCAAGCCGGCGGCGGCGCAGCAAAGCGCTCGGCATCAGCTTGCTGTTCATAGGGGCGCAGCAATACCTGATGTAGGGCATGCAACTCTTCAAAGTCACCTTGTTCGGCTTGTTCTATGGCTTGCTGAGCCAAATAGTTACGCAATACATAAAGAGGTACATGCTGCTTAATGCTGGCGCAGCGCTGCGCATCGTTCAGCGAATTATCTTGGCAACGCTGGTGGTACTGTTTTAGCCAAGGCTGCCAAGCCGGACTGAAGAGCTCAGCAAGGCTGTCTAAGGGCTGCGCTAAGGCCCGCAAGCTTTGCTGATAATCGACTCCCTGCTCGGCCATTAATTGGAACAAACCCGCCAGTAAGGCTTCGTCTTCGCTGTGCCACTGGGTAAGCCCCAGTTTGTCTAGCATTAGCTGTTGATAGTGCTGATTAATCCGTTGCTGATAACGCATCCATAAGGGTTCTGATTGAGCACTCGGCACATAATCAGACAAAGCCTGAGCCAAACGCTGCAAATTCCATAGCCCCACCGCGGGCTGTTGATTGTAGGCGTAACGCCCGTAGTAGTCGCTGTGGTTACAAATATGCGCGGGTTGGTAGTCATCCAAAAAGCCAAAGGGCCCATAATCGATGGTTAAACCTAAAATCGACATATTGTCGGTATTCATCACCCCATGACAGAACCCCTCGGCCTGCCATTGAGCGATCATTAGTGCGGTGCTATCCACCACCTGTTCTAGCATGGCTAACACCGGATTTTCAGCGCTTAAACACTCTGCAAAATAGTGCTCTAAACAAAACTCGATCAAACGCTTTAAGGGTTGGGTCTGTTGCTGGTAGTAAAGATATTCAAAATGACCAAAGCGAATATGACTGGGCGCCATACGTAACAGCATCGCTTCGTTTTCCATTCGCTCACGTTGCACCAATCCCGTCCCCACCGATAAGCTTAAGGCGCGAGTAGTGGCAATACCTAAAGCGGCCATCGCTTCGCTGGCTAAAAACTCACGAATGGTCGAGCGTAGTACCGCCTTACCATCACCTTGACGAGAAAAAGGGGTTAAGCCAGAGCCTTTAAGTTGCAGCTCCCAATGCGCTCCTTGAGCGGTTTTATGCTCGCCCAACAGCAGTGCTCTACCGTCACCCAATTGCGGACTATAACCGCCAAATTGGTGGCCAGCATAGACACTCGCCACTGGCTGCATGCCCGACAATGTTCGCTGACCCGCGGTAATCTCCGCGAGTTCGGTCTGAATAAAATCAGGCTTTAAGTTGAGCTCTTGGCTGGCGGCCTCACTCACAATCACTAACTGAGGATCGCTTAAAGGCGTAGGTGGCTGCTGATGACACAGCTCGGACAGGGCGTGAGCGAAGCGATTGACAAATTCCATAGCGGCCTCTTGTTAATGATTGAAAAAATTATGGGGCTTGATATTGATCGATTAAAGCTAAAAATTGATATCCGTAGCGTTCTAACTTTTTCAAGCCAACACCACTAATCGCCAACATCTCGTGCTGAGTTTGTGGTTGCTGCTGAGCCATCTCTATTAGCGTAGCATCATTGAATACAACAAACGGCGGCACCGACTCTGCATCAGCTAAACGTTTTCTTAAGTTACGCAGCAAAGCAAACAAACGTTTATCGTACACCCCATAGTTAGCGGTTTTTTTACTTTGTTTAGTGGTATTGATACGCGGCACCGCTAACG
>NZ_JBNKPP010000154.1:0-7315 GCF_050295395.1 Agarivorans sp. | reverse complement strand
TTCTCGGATTATTATACTTTGAGCGCCAGTGGAGTGAGCGCTTCAGCTTATACCCTTACCGCTAGTCCTAAAGGAGCACAGGCTGGCGATAGTTGTGGTGCCTTAAGCTTTAGCAGTACTGGAGTAACGACTCCTGCTAGTGGGGGGTGTTGGTAATGCTTAAATGTTTTTCTAAGCTTGCTGCTGGTTTAGCGCTGTTTGCGTTAACGAGTATCGTCCTTCCGCTTAAAGCGGCCGATTTAAATTTAGCCACCAAGCCGCTACATGTGGCCAGCAAACCCCCACCAATGGTGATGCTGGTGATGGGCCGCGACCATACCCTGTATTATGAAGCTTATAATGATGCTTCCGACCTAACCGGTAATGATAGGCTGAATCTGCATTACGACCCAATTAATATTAATTATGCTGGTTACTTCGATAGCCAACGTTGTTATAGCTATAGTAGTGAAGGTGAAGTATTTGTTCCCGGCGCTGCGGCTTCGAGCACTAAGGCTTGTACTGGTAGCGACCCATGGAGTGGAGACTTTTTAAACTATCTCACCATGACGCGTATGGATGTATTACGCGCGGTGCTCTATGGGGGCTACCGCCGTGTAGATACTGAAACTGCTACCGTGCTAGAGCGAGTCTTTGTTCCTCAAGATGCGCACTCCTGGGGGAAAAGTTATACCTCCAAGGCCGTAGACGGTTATAGCTTGGCCGACTATACCCCTTTTGCTAATCCTCGCTGGGGTAAAAAGCATTTTTTTGGCACCGCTTCCTTTAGCGATGGCGGTAAACCCGAATTTAAGGTGCGTTTAAATGTAGGGCCATCTGACATCGAGCTCACGGGTAATATTTGGGAGTGGGCCAGTACCGAACGTCCGGTGTTAAGTAGTGAAAACCGTGATATTAAAGATGAGAATATTTTTACTATTCGCGTGCAGGTTTGTGTTGCCGGTAAGCTAGAAGCCAACTGTAAGCAGTATAGTAACGGCCAATATAAACCCACGGGGCTGCTACATGACTACGGCGAAAACGGCAGCATGGAGTTTGGTCTGCTCACCGGAAGTTACGACAAAAACACCTCTGGTGGGGTATTACGCCGCCCTGTGGGCGATTTTTCCGATGAAATTGATGCCACTAATGGCACTTTTAAGGCATCTGTACCTGGCATTGTTAATACCATTAATAAACTGAAAATATACGGTTTTATCTATGGTACTAATAAATATGAATATAGCTGTGGTTGGATAGCGACTCGGCAAATTGTCAACGGCGAATGTCCCTCTTGGGGTAATCCAGTTGGCGAAATGCTCTATGAAAGCCTACGTTATTTCCATGGTGAAGGCTTTGCCAGTAGTAGCTATTCTAGCGGCAGTGGCTGGGTCGATGAGCAGCTAGGCTTACCCTCTGCCACTTGGGACAAACCCTTCGATAATCGTGAATATTGCGCCGCCCCCTATAATTTAGTGATTAGTGATATTAACCCTTCTTATGATGCCGACGAATTGCCCGGGGCCAAAACGAGCTTTAAGAGAACAGATGGTAGTGGCAATGCTATTTCTTATAGTGGTAGTACATTAAGTGGTTATCATTTGAGCAACTTATTGGATGAAATATCAAAGCATGAAAACATATCTGGAAATTACTTTATCGGTGAGTCCTTAAATGATGATCCGGATCCCTTAAAAAGAACTACCAGTGCGCCCACCGCGAAGCCGGTTCGTAGCTTAGCCAATATTCGCGGTTTATCTCCCGCCGAGCCCACTAAAGGCGGCAGTTACTCGGCGGCGGCGGCGGCTTACTATGGGCAAAAAACAGATTTGTTTCCAAATAAGCCGGGTAAGCAAAATATTCGCACTATGGTGGTGGCAATCTCTTCTCCCTTACCCGAGGTGAAAGTGGATGTGAAAGTGGGGGATGAAGTAAAGATGATTAAAATCGTCCCCTTTGCCAAATCGGTTAGAGGCGAAAGTATCAATAAAGATCAAGGCCAATTTCAGCCCACCAATACCATCGTTGATTATTATGTCGAAAGTTTTTCTAGCACCAGTGGTGTGTTTCGAATTAACTTTGAAGACGTGGAGCAAGGCGCCGATCATGATATGGATATGATAGTGCAATACAGTTACGAAGTAGCGATGCTCTGCCCTCTACCTTCAGACGATCCAACTACCTGCAACAAGCGCAAAGGGGTCAAGCTTTCTCTAGACTCGCAATATGCCTATGGCGGGCTTGCTCAGCATGCGGGTTATGTTATTTCTGGTACCACCAAAGATGGTATTTACTTGGATGTGCGTGATAAAAAAGATGGCGAAGGGCGTGGGGAAGATGACGATAGCAATAAGGTGAAATATTACTTAGATACGCCAGCAGAGGATGACAGTGCATTTCCACATAACTCAAGAAGAAGCTCTTCTGCCAATAATGACGTTTTGGAGCTAACTCGTACTCGACATTTTTTCCCAGGTAGTTCATCTGCTGAGTTGTTACCTTCACCCCTTTGGTATGCCGCAAAATGGGGTGGCTTTGAAGAGAAGGAAAGCGAGGCGAACGGCTTACCCGATGCCGGAGAATGGGACAAGGAACAAACAGGCCAACCCGATGACTACTTCCCAGTGACTAACGCCGGTGAGCTCAAAAAGCAAATTGGAAAGGCCTTGCATAGTGCCCAAACTGGTAATCAGTCTTCTGCTGCACCAGTATTCAGCAATACCTTCTTAAGCAGTAATACTCACTCATATCGCACGAACTTTGTTGGTGGCCCATGGAATGGTGACGTATTGGCCTATGCTCGCAGCAGCAGTACTAAAAGTGGCTTTAGCCTTAGTCCAAGTTGGAGCGCGGCGGCACGTGTTGATGCCATGGCGCCCAATGCTCGGCATATCTTTACCCGTAATAATAGCAGTGAGCGTTTTGTCGACTTTGTAGCGCCTAACTCCTTGGATGGTGCCGATGATGGCCTGAGCGCTGAGCAAATTTCTGCTCTGTTAGCCGGGCAAGCTGGGAGCGATGATGTTAAGTTGGCTTACCTAAGTGCCGTGATTAACTACTTACGCGGTGACCGCAGCTACGAAGCGCTAGACTTAGACGAGCGCATGCGTGAGCGCAAATCGGCTCATGGTGATGTAATTAACTCAACGCCCTATTATGTAGCTTTAGCTACCGGTCATGATGTGACTAAACCAGTATTAGTCTATGGCGCTAATGATGGCATGGTACACATTATTGATGCCGAAAATGGCAACGAGATTATGGCCTATGTGCCAAGCCAAATTTTCTCGGGTTTAACCAGTCTGAGCAAAACGACCTATAACCATCAATACTTTGTTGATGGCGGCATTAACGCTTACACCGATACTAATGATATAACCACGGTGGTGGGGAGTCTTGGTACGGGCTACAAAGGCTTATACGCCATCGACGTAAGTGATATGAGCTCTGCCAATAAAAACAAACTTAAGTGGGAAATCGATACTAATACCACCGGCTTTAGCGGCCTTGGTTATACTCAAGAGCAGCCAACCATAGCTAAACTAGCCAATGGCCGGGTGGGAGTGATTTTCGCCAATGGCTATAATTCAGCCGATGGTGAAGGTCAGTTATTTATTGCCGACTTAGCCGATGGTTCGTTAATTCGCAGCCTTAAAACAGGTGTAGCCAGAAGCGATGACCCAACCGGACAAAATCGTGCCAATGCTCTAGCCAGCCCCGCGGTAGTTGACATTAACAGCGACGGTATTGCCGACCGCATTTATGCCGGCGATTTATTTGGTAATATGTGGGTATTTGATGTGAGTAGTTATAGCTCTACAGAGTGGGGCCTAGCGACTAACGATAATAAACCTTTATTTACTGCACGTAGTCCCACTAAAGATGCCAGTAACAATTATATAGCTCAGCCAATTACGACTCGACCTGCTGTAGGTGTCCATCCTTACGGCCTTAGTCATGGCGTGTTAGTGGCCTTTGGTACGGGTAAATATATTGAGAATGGCGATAACAACTTCATTGGTGAACCCACTCAAACTGTTTATGCGATTTGGGACAAACTCGATGGCACTTATTTAACAAACTCTCGCACTAGGGTGGATGGAGAGCATGTTTATAGCCAATTATTGGCGCAAAAGATCCTCGAAGAAGATCCGACAAATCGTCGTTTGAGTGAGTATCCAATAAATTGGAATAATCATAAAGGCTGGTATCTGGATTTGGTGAATACCGAAGATGGTAATACCAACAACTATGGCGAGCGCCAAGTCACTAACAGCCTGCTATTAGCTAACAAACTGAGCTTTACTACGGTATTGCCCAATCAAGATCCCTGCTTAGATGGCGGTGACGGTTGGTATATGGAGGTAAATTTACACTCTGGTACCACTTGGAATAGAGGCACGCCGGGTAATACCGACCCCAATGATGATACTGATACCATCGAGAATGACAGTTCTCATCAGCGGGTTAAGGGGATTCCCTCGTCGCCCACGGTGGTAATAGACTCTAACTTAGACGAGCACGGCGTGGTGAAAGAAGAGGGCATCATCGAGAAGACCTGTATTACCTTAAGTAATGGCTCTATGCTTTGTTACGATGATTATAAGTCACCTACCGGGCGCTTAAGCTTAAGAGCCTTGTATTAGTACTGCGGCGAACAGAGCCTTCTTTAAGGCTCTGTTCGCGTGATAGGCTTTAGCCTCAAGTTGCATTTTGCTACACTAGCCGCCCCTTGTTTGGAGTGCATCTTATGCAATGTCGAATCGGCTGTGGCGCCTGCTGTATTGCCCCCTCAATCAGTTCTTTGAATAAAGCCGCCGGTGAGCGCTGTCAGCATCTAAGTGCCGACAACCTATGTCAGTTGTTTGGCCAGCCAGAGCGCCCCAAGGTATGCCAAGATTTTAAAGCGGCTGAATGGGTTTGTGGTAGCACCCGCCAACAAGCGCTAGATACTTTGATTCACTTAGAACAACAGACTCTGGATGATTAAAGTTTAGTAAGTTTGCTTAAGTTGTTCTCGATTTTCTTCTGCTTTCACTAAGCGTAACTCTTTAGGCTGTTTCGCTGCTTGCATTGCTAGCCGTTGAGCGGCTCCCACTAGTTGAATATCCGGCGGTAAATTTAGCTGCTTGAGAAGGGTAATAGAGTGCTCTCTTGGGTGGGCGATTAATACCGCGTGACCGTATTTTCTGGCTAAGTTTAGTGCTTGTTGCCACTGTTTAGCGATGGCTTGCGGCTCATCAACATGGTCGAGAAAAACATGGCGCCGTAGATGGGGCACTTGGTGCTGCTCGGCAATGTGTTCTGCTACGCTGGCGAGGTGGGTGCGGCTATCAACAAAAAATAGCTGCCGCTGGGCTAAGGTTTGCATTAACCAATGCATTTCTTGTGGCTGCTGGGTCAGCTGGCTGCCCATATGATTATTCAGGCCACTGGCCTCGGGGAAGTCGCTAATGGCGGCAAGCACCCGCTGTTTAAAAGCCGCTTCTGCTAAATTTTCGCTTAAGCCATAGGGGCCTAGAGCGAGACTGCGGCTGCCTTGCATCGGCAAATGCAACATTACTTCGCGCTGCTGTTGCTGAGCCTGCTGGGCAATGCGCTTGGCATAAGGACTAGAGGGCAGCACCGATAGGGTGATGGCGGGGTCGAGTTGCAATAACTGTAAATCGTTTCTATGGTTGCCCACATCATCAATAATAATGCTCAGCTGAGCGGCCAAACACCAAGGGCTCAGTAAGTAGAGTAACAGCCAGCTTACTCTAACCATTGACTCGGATCTTGGGTTTGCCCTTGGTGGCGTAGTTGGAAGAACAATGCGTTGGTGTCTTGGCCGCCGCTATTCCCTGCATAGGCGATGGTTTGCCCGGCGCTAACCCGCTCACCTACCTCGGCATTCAGGCTTTGGTTATAGCCGTAGAAGCTAAGGTATTGTTCGCCATGGTCGATAGCGACTACTAAGCCATAACCGCGCAGCCAATCGGCAAATACCACGTTGCCAGCGGCAATGGCTTGCACAGGGGTGCCGGGATGGGAGTCGATGACGATCCCCTGCCAACGGGTTTGCCCCTGATTCTTGCTGTTATAACTATGTAGAACACGGCCTTTCAAGGGCCACGGAAGTTTACCCTTGTGCGCGGCTAAACCGTTTAATGGGGTTTTATCGCGATTTTGTTCCAGTGCTTGCTGTTGCTGTTGTTCTATTTGCTGGCTAATCACTTGCTGCAAGTGTTGCTCATTTATTTGCAGCTGCTCCAGGCGGCTTTGCTCACTATTTTGTAGTTGATTGAGTTTGGCCAATTGTTGTTGGCGCTGCTCTTGTCTGGCTTGCAGTTTTTGCTGTTGTTGCTGCTGCTGGTCAACGAGGCTCTTTAGTTGCTGTTGGTTATTACTGAGTTGTTGTTCTAGTGCGGCTAATTCTAATTGTTGTCGGCTGACTTCGGCTAAGGCGCTTTGGCGCGCTTTGGCTAGGTATTGGTAATAACTCAGCATGCGTTCTAGCTTGGCGGTGCTTTGCTGATTAAGCAGCATTTTTAAGTAATCGTTGTCGCCGAGACGATAGGCACTATTGAGTTGCTGGGCGAGCGCTTGCTGTTGCTGTGTGAGTTGTTGCTGTACTTGCTGTTTTTGTTGTTGGTTTTGTTTTAGCTCAAGTTCGGTATGGGCTAATTGGTTGTTTAGTTTGCGCAGTTGTTGGTTCGCGTCGGCTAGAGCCAGCTCGTATTGGCGCAGCTGCTGCTGGGCCTTGTCTATTTCGGCTTTTCTTTGTTTCAGTTGCTGCTGTTGTTGCTTGAGTTGTTGCTGAACGTCGAGCAGTTGTTGCTGTTCATTGGCGTTCGCCATCGGGCCAAGCAATAGCAAAACGCCAGCAA
Source organism: Agarivorans sp. (assembly GCF_050295395.1). NCBI lineage: Bacteria > Pseudomonadati > Pseudomonadota > Gammaproteobacteria > Alteromonadales > Alteromonadaceae > Agarivorans > Agarivorans sp. The sequence goes on along the minus strand of NZ_JBNKPP010000154.1, from coordinate 467 downwards.
CAAGGCTGGCGTTAAACAGGCGAATAAGGCGCATTGCTACGCCTTGTTTCGAAACTGAATTAGGCTCTTTCATCGAGCCATTATTTCAAATTCATCAATACCTTGCCAGTCATTTCTGGTGGGGTTTCTAGGCCCATCAAAGTTAACATGGTTGGCGCGATATCACTTAAGCGACCACCCTCAACTGGGGTAGCTTCGCGGCCGTAGTAGATGAACGGTACTGGCAAGTTGGTATGAGCCGTGTGAATACCACCGGTGGCTGGATCAACCATTTGCTCGGCATTACCGTGGTCGGCAGTAATTAAACACTCGCCGCCCACTTTATCTAAGGCTTCAACTAAACGACCAATACTCTTATCTACTGCTTCACAAGCTTTCACTGCCGCGTCATATACGCCAGTGTGGCCTACCCGGTCACCGTTAGGGTAGGTACAGATGATGACATCGTAGTTACCGCTTTCAATGGC
>NZ_JBNKPP010000153.1:0-41343 GCF_050295395.1 Agarivorans sp. | reverse complement strand
TACTATGTTAGTGGTTTTTTTTGTTTTAAATCTTATACATAGTTGTTTATCTCAATCTTACAAAAACAGTGCTATTATTCACTGTCTATTAGCAACTGAAGAGCATCATGGAAAAGCACAACTGGCTAGAGGACATCCTCGCCTTAATTATTGGCAGCATAATGGTGTCATTAGGGCTGTTCTTTTTTAAAGAAACCCAGTTACTCACCGGAGGCACCGCTGGCCTCGCCTTATTAAGCAACCAGTTTATCGCGCTGTCTTTTGGCCAGATTTTCTTGTTAATCAATCTGCCATTTTTCATACTCGGCTTCGCTAAGATGGGCGCGGGTTTTACTTTACGCACCGTTGCCTGCGTAGTGCTAGTATCGCTAATGACCGACTACTTGCATTTAGTGATAGCCCTCAGTGAACTAAATCGCGCCTATGCAGCTTTGTCGGGGGGCTTTTTAATCGGCACCGGCATGCTTATCCTAATTCGCCACAAGGGCAGTTTAGGTGGCGTAAATATTCTGGCTCTCTACTTACAGCAAGCCTTTAATATTCGCGCGGGTCATGTGCAAATGGCCCTAGATGTATCAATTGTGGCCACCTCTTACTTCTTAGTGCCCTTGAGCATATTGCTATGGTCCATCGTAGGCGCCATCGCCCTGAACATTGTGATAGCCTTAAATCACAAGAGTGGCCGCTATCAGGGTTTGTCTTAATCAATGGTAAATAATAAAAGCGCGAGTTTTAGTCGCCAGTTTAAGCGCCTTGATCAGCTGCTGTATCGTTACCAAGACTACTGGCAGTTCAGCCCTTTTGAGCAGCAAACGCGTCCTTGGCAAAACCCAGCGCTAGATGCTTATCTCGACCAGCTGGAACCCAAACGACAGCAGACACCAGCGCAAGCTAAGCAAGCCGATGAAGGCTTAATTGCGTTCTTTCCAGAGCTTGCCGAAACGCTTGAGTCGCTTGCCTTAGCCAGCAGCAAGGCTGATAAACTGGCTACGCCATTTTGGCTAAATACCGGAATAAAAGGGCGTAAAGCAGAGCAAATCCAAGCCTTTAGTGAGCAGCTGCAAGGCGAGAACTTAGCCATACTGGAATGGTGTGCCGGCAAAGGCCACCTCGGTCGCTTACTCAGTTTTCACCATCAACTCTCGGTAGATAGTTTGGAGTGGCAAGCCAGTTTGTGCCAAGCGGGCCAACACACCAGCGATAAGCTCAAGCTAAGGCAACAATTTCATCACTGTGACGTGCTGAGCCCACAGGCACAACATTTTATTAAGCCACAACAACATGTGGTAGCGCTGCACGCCTGCGGTGAATTACACCTACAATTACTGCACTTGGCTAGCCAACAACAACCGCAGCGGCTTAGCCTTTGCCCCTGCTGCTATCACCTGATTGCAGAGCCACACTATCAGCCGCTATCAAGTGAAGCTCAAGCAAGCGATTTACGCTTAAGTAAAGCGGATTTACGCCTCGCGGTAGCGCAGTCGGTCACGTCTGGGCAAAGAGTACAAACCCTGCGTCAGCGGGAGATCCATTGGCGTCTTAGTTATCAGTGTTTGCGTGAACAAATCACCGGCCAAGCGCACTATCAAGCCCTTCCTTCCGTTGCCAAACATTGGTTTAGTCAGCAGGCACAATTTATTGATTTTGCCCGTTGGGCGGCGCAACAACATAGCCTAGACCTCCCCCAGCAAATAGCTCTACCGCAATTGTTAGAGCAAGGCCAGCAACGCCATCAACAAGTACAACAGTTGGAACAAGTGCAGCAGTTATTTCGCCCGCTAATTGAACGTTGGCTGCTGTTGGATCGCTGCCTATATTTACAACAACATGGTTACAAGGTTGAACTTATCGAACTGTTCCCCTTTACTACCAGTCCACGTAATAGCTTAATACAGGCCGAACTTGGCCCACGAAATTAAGCCATTACTTGCTACACTTGCGATAATGCTTGATCCTATTTTCGCTCGATTTATTGGAGCCCTTATGCCACGTCAGCTATTGTTTCTACTCTTGGGTTTAAGCCTAAGTACTTATGCCACAGAGCAGGAAGAACAATATGAAGAAGTCTTAAACCCCAGCTTGCATCAACAACAGCAAAATGCACAAACAGACACTGGGCCCACTTCCAGCCCAGCAAGCAACGAGGCTGCGGAACTACTAGCTCAGGACTCAGGCTTACCCGCTCCTCTCGATAGTATTGAAACCGTGGTAGCCGGAACCGCTGAAACTAGCGAAACCGCCACCGAGGTCGCAGCCCATAGCGAAGCCGAACCCGCTTGGGGAGCCATTTCGCTGCTAAATACCGAGCTCAGTCCCAACAGTACCGCCACCCTAGACTGGTACTCTGGCCACCTTCCTGGAGGATTTGAATTAGCTACCCCAGTGGTGGTGGTTCATGGTAAAGAGCCAGGACCACGGGTTTGCCTTACCGCCGCCATCCATGGCGATGAGGTGAATGGCGTAGAAATTGCCCGCCGCGTGGTACAAAACCTAAAAGCGGAAGACTTAAAAGGCACCATCATCTCGGTACCAGTGGTAAATATTGATGGTCTATGGCGTAAAGATCGCTATATGTCGGACAGACGTGACCTTAACCGCGCCTTTCCCGGTGATGCCAACGGCTCCACCGCCTCACGCGTTGCCCATAGCCTATTCACCAGCATCATTCGTCACTGCGATAGTTTGATCGATTTACACTCCGGCTCAATGTTTCGCGAAAACATTAGTCAGCTACGCGCCGACCTGACCCTGCCAGCAGTTGCTGAGTTAGCCAGCCACTTCGGTGCGATTCCGGTATTGCAAAGCATTGCCCCTCCCGGTAGTCTTCGCGGCGCCGCGACCGCAGCGGGCATCCCTGCGGTGGTCATGGAAGTAGGCGGCCCCTTCACTGTAGATGTCACCCTAGTGGAAACGGGCGTAAAAGCGCTACGTAGTTATCTTAGCGCCATAGACATGCTGCCGCGCTCGTTCTTTTGGTCTTCTCCACAACCGGTGTTTTATGCCTCAGAATGGCTGCGCTCGCGCCAAGGCGGCATTTTGATTAACAAAGTGACCTTAGGGCAACGAGTCAATAAAGGACAATTATTGGGAGAAATTAGCAACCCGATTACCGACGAAGTGGAAGTGCTTTATTCCCCCTTTGATGCAGTGGTACTAGGGCGCGCCCAAGACCAATTTGTCAGTGCCGGTTATGCCGTATTCAACCTTGGTGAACGTCGCACCATCGAAGACTTAGAACAGCAAGGTGAGATCATTAAACAGCAAGTGGTAGAAAAAAATGCTGAGCACATGGGGCTAAGCAAAGAGAATGCAGAACACAGCGAAACCAACATCTCCAGCCCAGCAGAACAACCAGCTGGGCAACAACAACCCGTGCCGCCAGCCAGTAGCGAAGAACCACCAGCCGAAAGCTCCGCTACTACCTTAGGCGAGCAGACCACACCAAAACCACTCCCTCAAGGAAATGAACATGAGTAATAGTGTGCAGCGCTGCCCTTGGTGCGGCCAAGATCAAGCCTATCAACATTATCACGACACGGTATGGGGGCGGCCGGTTTACGACTCCAAAGAGTTGTTCGCTAAACTTTGTCTCGATGGCCAGCAAGCAGGGCTGTCGTGGCTCACCATTTTACGCAAGCAAGCAAACTACTATCAGGCTTTTGCCCAATTTGAGCCCCAGCAACTGGCCTTGTTTAGTGAACAAGATTGTGAAGCCTTAATGGCTAATCCGGGAATCATTCGTAATCGATTAAAAATCAAATCGATAGTGAACAATGCCAAAGCCTATCTGCAGCTAGAATCACAAGGCGTGGCCTTTAATGACTACTTATGGAGTTTTGTTGGAGGCAAGACCATCGTTAATGATTTCCAGCGAAGTGAGCAAATCCCCAGTGAGAGCGCACAATCTCGGGCAATGTCAAAAGCCTTAAAAAAAGCCGGGTTTAGCTTTGTTGGCCCAACCATTTGTTATGCCTTCATGCAGGCGGTAGGCATGGTCAACGATCATTTAAGCGACTGCCATGTTTATCAGCAATGTCTAGAGTTAGCGCGTAAATAATGTATTCGAAGCGAGTATGCGGGCAGATAAAGTTAGGCTCTAAGCCTTTAGCGACTTACTCTGATAGTGTTATTGGGATGTTGTTTTGCGGCGGCTGAGGCCAGCGAGGAAAATAATGCTTCCTCTAAGAATTGAGGAGGCCGGTTCGCCTGATCGGCGATAACATAAATGCTACTATATAACTGACTGTTTACTATTAACTAGCGGCTTAATTCAGCGATGCGTTGTTCTTCAGTTTTTTGGTTACTTACTTGGCCAAGTGCAACCCAACCTAATAATTCTAACATATTCATCATGATTCTCTCTTTGTTAAAGTGTTTATTAACGGCTACGTTGTTGAAGTTCTTTTAACTTTTGAGCTTCAGTTTTGCTGCTTGAGAAATAAGCAACTAGACCCATTAGTTCATACATATTGATATCCTCTACTTTAAGACGTAAATTAACGGCTACGTTCAGCTAAAGATTTTTCGTTGCTTACTTTGTTGGCACGTAATGCGTAGTACAATCCAAATAATTCCATAATATTTCACCTGTTGTTTTAAGTTCATTTTGAAAGAAAATAACACTTACCAGCGGCTTTTTGTTATTAACTTTCTCTTACGCTTTAAATTTTATGCGACACGACGCACATTTAGTATTATGAAATTTGATTATAGCATTGCTAAATTTAACTTTTAGTAATTTTATTACCTTTAGGCAAGATTGAAAACATTTTCAAACTCCAGTGCTCGCCAGTTAAACTCGATTGCAGCCATCACGAACTATGGAAAATGATCACAAGATAGCAATAGCGAGCTTTTTCATACTGTGTTTTCGCTTATGCTAAGACAAGCTAAAGCAACTAATTTGGAGAAAGGATAATGAAAGCCGTTCAAGCACAGTTCCATGGCGACCAACTAGTAGTCAATGAGATTGCTAAGCTGCAAGCAGGCCCAGAGCAGATACTAATTGAGGTGGCCGCAGCTGGCGTCAACCCGGTAGACACCTACATTGTGGCAGGCACAAATAACTACACGGCACAGTTCCCTCACACTCCGGGAAAAGATGCTGCTGGCACAATTGTGCAATTAGGTGAACTAGTGAGCGGCTTTGAATTGGGCCAACGAGTTTATTGCAGCGGCACACTGAGCGGTGCCAGCGCCGAATACTGCTTAGCTAAACCAGAACAAGTATTTCCCCTGGCTGACTCACTCAGCTTTGAACAAGGAGCCTGTTTAGGTACGCCCTATGCCACCGCCTGGCGCGCGCTATTTATAAGAGCCCATGCTCAAGCTGGCGAAACCGTGTTGGTACACGGCGCTAGCGGCGGGGTTGGCTTAGCGGCGATTCAGTTTGCTAAAGCTGCTGGCTGCACCGTATTTGCCACCGCCGGTAGCGAACAGGGTTTAGCGCTAATCAAGCAGCAAGGAGCCGATGTGGTGGTTAACCACCATGAACCGGAGCATTACCAACAGCTGCAACAAGCCGGAAAAATAGATGTTGTTTTAGAGATGCTAGCCAACCAAAATTTAGCTGAAGACTTACCGCTACTCAATAAAGACGGTCGCGTGGTGGTAATCGGTAGCCGTGGTAGTGTGGAAATCAATCCGCGAGACCTTATGGCCCGTGATGCCTGCATCATGGGCATGGCCTTAGCGAATGCCAGTTCACAACAGCTACAGCAAATCCATCGCGCCATTTATGCGGGAGCGGAAGCAGGCTTCGTTAATCCGGTGATAGCCAAACGTTTTTCACTAGAGCAAACCGGCCAAGCCCATCAAGCAGTAATGCAAGCCGGCGCCACCGGCAATGTAGTCATAAACATCGCTTAGTCAAATAACCCCGAACGTAAAAAAGCGGCTACAGCCGCTTTTTTATCTCTATAGGATTGTGCCGGCGCTAAAGATCTTTAGTGCTCTGTAAATAGCCATAATCAGAAATTAAGGTATAGGCTCGCGCCTTCTTAGCAAAAGCCTGCTGGGATTCGATAATTTCTTTAGCCAGAGGGTCACGCTCAGCATACTCCGCCAACAATTCATCGTTCGCTTGTTTCAGTGCCACTAACACTTCTTTAGGAAAACTTCGCACCTTAATCTCTGGATACTCTTGCAGCATGGTTTCCCAGTTGTCGGTGCTCATGGCCGTAGCTTCAACAAAAATATCAAAGGCGGTTAAGCGCATGGCGGTTTGCAATATGCTTTGTAAATCGGCCGGCAGCCCTTCAAACACCTTTTTGTTTATTAAAAACATGTTTTCTGAACCAGGTTCGTGCCAACCCGTGTAATAATAAGGAGCAATTTTGTGAAAGCCCATACGCAAATCCAACGACGGGCCTACCCACTCCAAGGCATCAATGGTATTGCGCTCTAGTGCCGTATACAGCTCGGCGGGAGGAATATTCACTGGAGTGGCACCTAACTTGGCTAACACTTCACCGGCAAAGCCAGGAATGCGCATTTTTAGATTATGTAAATCTGTTACGCTATTAATCTCGTGGCGAAACCATCCCCCCATTTGTACACCGGTATTACCACCCGGAAAGGTTAATAAGCCATGCGGTTGATATACCTTGGCCATTAATTCCTTACCACCGCCATAACGATACCAAGCGTGTTGCTCCATAGCCGTCATACCAAAGGGCATGGTGGTAAAGAACATGGTATTGGGCACCTTGCCCTTGTAATAGTAGGAAGCTGAATGGCCCATGTCGTATTGACCGCTTTTTACTAAATCAAAAATACCTAAAGGGGCTTTATGTTTGTTGGCAGAGTCGACTTTTATTTTCAAGCGCCCATCAGACATTTGCTCAGCCATTTCGGCAAAACGTTGCACTCCTGAGTCTAACAATGGAAAGTTTGTTGGCCACGATTCCGCCAATTTTAAGCGATAAACCTTGCCTTCTGCCTGAACATTTAACGATAAGCTAGTACTGATCATCAGCACTGCTGCAAGCCATCCTTTGGTCATTTTTCTTCCTTTCTATTCTATCTGTCTGTTTGCTATATAGTTTTGTAGGGAATAAAAGCCGCGCCTTTATTAACATTACATTAACAGAGCAGATGAACCAAGCATAGTCGCGAATAGTCGTAGATCGGAACCGCCATAAGCAGAGCACTCCTGTCGGCTGTTATTAGGGGGTAAACACACCATTCCATCCACAGGGTCAGGCCCAGCAGCCTCGCTATATAACTATTTGATTTGCAACACAGTCAATATTCAGATAAAAACTACGCACACTCACCATAACCTTACCAAATCCCACAAAAACAGGGAATAGCGATACAATATGTTGAAAAATAACTTTCTAGCCAGTTTAATCATTGCTGGGAGCTGTAGCAGCGCTTACGCCAGTTCATTACATGTAGATTTGAATGACGACGTCGTGGAAGTCGGCTTTGAAACAGCCGTTACGGCTGGCGCAGAATTTTCTGCCAATTACCTGTACTCTCGCCCAGAAGGTGATTTAGCCGACATAGGGATCAAAGCCAGCCATCGCCAAGATATACACAGTTTTTCGATTGGCGCCAAATTCAGTAAGTTGTGGGCCAATCATCGCGGCAATCCCCACGCCTTTGCCATTGGCGGTGATTACAGCATTGATTTAGCCAACAAACTCACGCTCTCTGCTAGCGGCTATTACGCGCCTTCAGTATTAACCAGCTCGCAGCTGAGTCGCTACTATGATGTAGACGCGAAATTGGGCTACGCCATTATGCCACAAGCCAGTTTGCATATTGGTTACCGAGCCATTCAATTCCGCTATAAGGAACAAGCCAACCTCGACTTTACCAAAGGCTTATACATTGGCGCGGCCTTTAATTTCTAATCCCCTCAGCCCTGTTTAGCAGGGCAATAAAGACTAAGCGATAAGTTTCCCGGCCCAGCAACATCAAGCCAACCCACCACCAAAAACAACAAAACAAATCAATTATTGCTATAACTTAGCTATAGATGGAAACTTATTGCTCAAAACAAACAAATTAAAACATAATTAGCAAACACTCACCTTGGTGACTTTTCTATACTGTGCTTCAGTTAATTAGACGGAATAACTGGCCATGCGGAACACATTACGACTAAGCGGCAGTCAGCGCGTTAATCAGGCAAGCGCTGGCTGCTAATTCACTGTTGCCTGCGTTTTCATTTTCAATGCGCCACAAGGAGCTCTTATGTCACAGTTTAATCACCAAAAATACCAAGCTTTTCCTCCCGTGCCTTTACGTCAACGGCAATGGCCAGATCGCGTCATTAGCCAAGCACCACAATGGTGTAGCGTAGACTTACGCGATGGTAATCAAGCGCTTATTGAGCCGATGTCGGTGGAACAAAAGCAGCGCCTATTTGCATTGTTAATTAAACTTGGCTTTAAACAAATTGAAGTGGGTTTTCCTGCCGCTTCTAACACCGACTATGATTTTGTTCGTTGGTTGATCGACAATCAGCAAATCCCCGACGACGTATCAATTCAAGTGTTAACGCAGGCTCGCCCGGCCTTGATCGCCCGCACTTTTGAAGCCCTAAAAGGAGCCAAGAATGCCATCGTGCACTTATACAATTCCACTTCCAAAGTGCAGCGCGACAAGGTATTTAAGCTAGACAAACCCGGCATCATAGATATCGCAGTGCAAGGTGCGAAAGAGCTGCAAAAACACGCCGATCAATATCCACAAACTAACTGGCAATTTCAGTATTCTCCGGAAAGTTTTACCGGCACCGAACTCGACTTTGCGGTGGAGATCTGTAACGCAGTGGTGGCTGAATGGCGGCCTAAGGCCCAACAAAAAATCATTCTCAATTTGCCGGCTACGGTTGAGATGTCGACTCCCAATGTCTATGCCGATCAAATAGAATGGTTTATTCAACATATTCAACATCGTCAAGATATTATCATTAGCCAGCATACTCACAACGACCGAGGTTGTGGTATTGCCGCCGCCGAGCTCGGACAATTAGCCGGAGCAGAGCGCGTGGAAGGCACGTTATTGGGCAATGGTGAACGCACTGGCAACATGGACATCGTCACCATGGCGATGAACTTATATAGCCAAGGTATCGACCCACAACTCAAGCTAGCGGATATTGATGAGATTGTTCAGGTGGTAAAAGAGTGTACTCAATTACCAGTGCATCCGCGCCACCCTTATGTGGGCGAGTTAGTTTTTACCGCTTTCTCTGGCAGTCATCAGGATGCCATTAAAAAATGTTTAGATGCTCAGCAAGACGACGCCTATTGGGATGTTGCCTACTTGCCGATTGACCCAGCCGATCTCGGCCGCGACTATCAAGAAGTAATTCGCATTAATAGCCAATCCGGCAAAGGCGGCATCGCCTATATTCTCGATAAGGATTATGGCATCCAGTTGCCTCGCTGGGCGCTAATTGAGTTTAGTGCGGTGGTACAAAAAGACGCGGAACAAAGCGGTGAAGAAATTAGCCCACAAAAAATTTGGCAGCTATTTAATCAACATTACTTGGTGCAAGCGCAAGCCTATCAGTTGGCTAATTATCAGGTGAGCTACCAGCAGCAGGAGCAATTACAAGTTGAATTACAGCGAGAGCAACAAAGCATGCAGATTCATGCCACAGGTAATGGTGCGTTGGCGGCGTTTGCCAATGGCTTAACACAGCGCTTTGAGGTTGATATAGAAGTGCTAGATTACAATGAGCATGCGCTAAGCAAGGGAGCAGAAGCCGAAGCGGTGTGTTATATACAGGCGAAAATTGCAGGTAAGCGCTACTTGGGTGTAGCGATTGACAAAGATATTCTAACCGCCAGCCTTAAAGCCTTGTTGTGCGCGCTGAATCAGCAGGTGTTGCAACACGCCGACGCGCCCGCCCAACCGGCCTAACAGGAAGGGCCAGAGTGCACTACACTGGCCCGATAATTTTAGTGCTGATGGCCGCCTGCACCATGGGCGTGACCATGTGCGATTTCTTCCTCAGTAGCAGCTCGAACTTCAACGACTTTCAGGTCAAAATCAAGATGCTTACCCGCGTAGGGGTGGTTAGTGTCGACAGTGGCCATGAATTTACCCATTTTTAAAATGGTGACTTGGCGAGGGCCTTGCTCGGTTTGCACTAGCGCTACCATGCCCGGCCTCCAAGTTTTAGCACCTTGTAGGTGCTTCACTGAAATGCGCTCTTGTGCTTCTTCTCTACGTACACCATAAGCCTGCTCTGGCGCTAAGCTAAGTTTTACCTCATCACCGGCTTGCTTACCTTCTAAGCCTTCTTCAATTGCCGGAATCATCGCCTTATGCCCATGTAAATAAGCCACGGCTTGACCATCGGTACTCTCTAATAAAGCACCATCGGTTTCGTGTAGGGTGTATTCAAAGCGTACTACGGTATTTTTTGCAACTTGCATGCGGAATTCTCATGTTCAAAAGATGGCGACACTACAGCAAATAAACGCCCGCTTGCCAAGTATTAATGCAGCTGGGCAAAGCCTAAACTGACACGCCCTTTATTCAAGGTAGCAATTACAATCTAAAACGCTAAGAGAAAACTCGGATTGACTATGTTGTTGACCATTGCCCAACTTATTCACCAGGTTCACCTGACTAGCCAATTTAGTTAAAGAGTTACGACGATTGCGTCGCCGACGAGTAGACAATTGCACCGAAGCAATAGGGTTAAGCGAGTAGCTATTCATTGATCCTCCATGAAGTCGATATGATTGCACATCATTCAGCAAACTTTCAGAATAGACCAAGCTGCAACCACCATCCCTCCTACCAAAGTCGTATTTACTTTAGCTAAAGGGAATGGCTAAGCAAACGCTAAATTCTATAGAGACTGGCAAATAAACTCACTTAAACCACTAAAGCCACCAAGATGGGGTAACAGTTTAATCTCAAGCCCAGAATGTTGTTGTTTTGCCTCTTCGATAATACGCGGCAAATCGTTCACCACATGGGTACCTGCCGCCAAAAAATGCGGATAAATAACAATGTTATGAATGCCCTGCTGGTAACACTGAGCAATTTTTTGACTAATGCTAGGCTCTACTAGCTCTAAAAATGCCGCCTCAACCGCTTGAAATTGAGGTAGAGATGTCGCCATCTGTGCGGCAAGCTTGACCACTTCCTGATTAGACTGAGCACGACGGCTACCGTGAGCCACAACTAATAACGCTTGCATAAACTTCCTTAGAGCAAAAAAAGAAATTCATGATACGAGTTCGAACAGCAACAAAAAAGCCGTTTTGTAAAACTAAATGCGGGAAAATAAAGTTGGAGCGGAAGAAGTGAAACAATTAGCCCTTGCCGAAACAAGGGCTAATTAAAGAAACTATTTAACAGCGTCTTTTAATGCTTTACCAGCAACAAATGCAGGTACGTTAGCAGCAGCAATTTGAATCTCAGCACCAGTTTGTGGGTTACGGCCAGTGCGAGCTGCACGATGATTAACTTTGAATGTACCAAAGCCGATTAGCTGAACTTGATCGCCTTCTTTAAGCGCGTCAGTTACTGCACCTAAAGTTGATTCCAATGCTAGTTTTGCTTGTGCTTTTGATAGGTCAGCTTTTTCAGCAATAGCATCAATTAGTTCAGTTTTGTTCATAATATCTAAATCCTTTATGTTCGTTTAAATAATCCAGCTTCACTTTAAGAGAAAAAAAATCGCTGCGCAAAGAGTTTTTCCCCTTTCAAGCCTTGTTTGGCGGGGCTTTAACCAATTTATGCGTAAACAGTCACAAAAACACCGCTTAAATAATAAAGAATCACTCATTACCACTATCTAAGCTGATCCCTAAATTGCTCACACCTTGGTTAATCGCCAGCGTTTTCAAGGCTTGAAGCGAGGTTTTACTTCCGTCCAGCCGTTCAATATGGTCTAACAATTCGCTCTGAAAAGCCAACTCTTGAACCACTAATGGTTGATCCATTATTTGTTGTTCTGTTTGCTCGCCAAATTGCAGCTCAAGTAAGCTTAAAACACTCGCTAAGGAAGTTTGGCTAGCTTGTTCTGCTTCCTCTCCAGTGGCTTCTAACAAACAGCTAAACAAACAATCCACCACTACACAGCAGTCAAGTGCGGGATATACCCCGAACATGTCATAATCTTGGGGCTCAGGGATCAAGGCGTCAAAGCGCTCTCGTTGGGCGCTAAAGTTAATTTTGGTTTTAGGATGCATCACCCCTTCCCAAAATAACGCCAATAACTTATTGAATGCTGCATCATGCTCTAGTTCGACAGCTTGGCAAAACAGTAAATAATTCGGGGCCATTCTTTGTAATAAGCCAAGACAATATAAAGACTGCTGCTGACTAGTTAGGCGAGTTAGGCGCTCTGTATCACAAGGGGTAAGCATGGTTTGCTCCGCACTCCATAAAACGATTAAGATAATTAGGGCTGGTGAGCTGAGCAGCTTAACACTGCCGTAGCGCTTAGCGAAATGCCGTTTTATTACCCAACCGAAGGTCCACTATGCAAATCACTATTCTTAGCGCCGATGCTCAGCAATATTATCAACTATTACAACCACAATTTCCTCAATGTCAGTGGTTTTGGGCAGAACAAGCTGAACAACTTAGTCCAGCAGCCTTACAAAGTCAGGTGCTATTAGCCGCTCCGGCCGATGCAGCCGTTATACTCAAAGACATGCCGCAACTCGCTTGGCTACACTCCACCTTTGCTGGGGTAGATGCCCTGCTAGATAGCAGCTTACCTCGACACTATCAGCTCACCAATAGCCGTGGAGTGTTTGGACCGCTAATGAGTGAGTATGTGTTTTCTCATCTCCTTGCCTTGACTCAACAGCACCAAGCTTATCGAGCTCAACAAGCCAAAGCCTTATGGCAAGCTCTGCCCCATCAAAGCCTACAGGGGAAAACTTTCTGCTGCATAGGTAGTGGCAACATCAGCCAACACTTAGCCACTACGGCGGCACATTTTTCGATGAAACCAATCGCATTAAGCCACAGTGGCCAAGGTAAGCCAGCCTTTAACCAGGTGTATGCTTTTCAGCAAGGCTTGCCAGCTTGCCGCCAAGCCGACGTGGTGGTGGCGGTATTACCCAATACCCCTGCAAGCTACAAGATGCTAAATCAACAGTTCTTTGACCACTTAGCCGATGAGGTAATCTTTTTTAATGTGGGACGAGGCGCCACCGTAGATCATCAAGCCTTACTGGCATTTTTACAGCAAAAGCCCAAAGCATGGACGATCCTAGACGTATGTCAGCCGGAACCGCTACCTGAAGACCACCCTTTATGGCAACAGAGTAACTGTATCATTACCCCTCATATCGCTGCCCCTAGCAGGGTGAGTGATATCAGTAGGCTATTTGCTGAAAAATTGCAGGCTTATTTAGAAGGGCAAGAACTACAAGACAAGGTAGATTTTACTAAGGGCTATTAATTGCAGCGACGGTAAGTTTGGTACTTACCGTCGATTTACGATTAGACTTCATCGTCAAAAGAGATGTGCTTTTCAAGATCGAAAGCGGCAAAGGCGCGGTCACCTAAAGAGTTGAGAACTTTTACTTCCCCATCTAAGATGGCAATGATGATTTTTCCCTGCTTTTCCTCATTAGGAATGATCACTCGCCCCTTAGCACTTTGCTTTAAACCTGACAAAACTTGTTGCTGTAACAACAAAGGGTTGTCTTCATCATAGTAAAGCATGGTTACTTTCATAACTGGTTCCTAGGCCTCATCAACTCTCCAATCGTGTCTATAAAGGCCAAGCCCATAAATTTAATAAGCTTAAAGTCAACAAGACACTGCTAAACCGCCACAAAATAGGCGTTATATTTATCATGTCATTAACATTAGCACAGCATTTTATAAATGCTTAGCATTGGTTTTGTCTTTAAGCATAGCTTATAGTCGGACAAACATTTTTAAGGTGAGAAATACAATGGCTTTTAAAGAATACAAAGTTATCGCGATTACAGAAGGTGCTTTAGGCACTTTGTTTTTAGGCGCATCGGGCATGCCACTGCAAAAAGTTGAGGCCACCCTAAACAAAGAGGCAAGTGACGGCTGGCAGATGGTTTTCCAAGTTATCGAAAATCGTCGATTTTGGCTGTTTTGGAGCCGTGAAACGGTGATAGTCACGCTAGGACGTTAAGCATGCTAAACCGCCAGCACCTAGAGCAACAGCAAGAACAGCTGCGTCAGCAAGTTAATCAGCTACCAGCCAGTCAACGCAAACAGTTTTATCTAGCTTGGGAAAAACAAGTAAAAGACCCCGATAGTTACGCGGTGCTCAATTACTTGCTGCTGGCGGGATTACATCACTTTTACTTACACAAATGGTTAAGAGGGGCTATTAATCTACTGGTATCGTTACTCGCATTACTGCTATTGCTGCTCGGTATCTGGCCTTTAGGCCTCTTCTTATTAGTGGCGATAAGCCTGATCGAATTACCTGCTCTGTTTCGGGCCGACTTACAAGTATTGGCCTACAACAACCAAAAGATGCAGCAACTATTAGAGCAGGTTCAGCATTGTTAGCGCTTTGGGCCTTTAAACAACCATAAAACGAAGCCTAATACTGGAAAAGCGCAGATCAGAAAAACCCATAGGTACTTTCTGCCCACCTCCGCGCTGCTATTAATGATCTTCACGATGGCAAACATGTCGGTTACCAAGATGCCGATGCCTAACAACAATGAAAAAGACATTGTGACTCCTCTCAATAAAAGGCCTCATTCTAAATCAATTCGCCTTTGTAATCTCAATAGAATTTGCTGTTGCTGCAGCGTCTGCTTATCGTTAGCCACTAAAGCTAAACGTTGCTCTATTATCCGCTGTTCAAAATAAAGCCAACTTCTAACAAATACCGAATAACGAGTATCTAAGCCATAGGCCTCTAGGCAAGCATAATCTTGTTGCGGTGGTTGCTGATAGAGTTTAGCGCGAGAGGCCACCAATACTTCGCCAAGGCGTTGCTCCGAAGGCGCTTCACAAGCAAGACTAATAGAACAGACTAGGGCCAAGCCTGTAATGGCCAATAACTTACCTCGGTTCATCTTCACCTCGAATTATAATATTAGTTTGGCCGCCATAATCAGCAGCAGCAAAGCGAAAGCTTGTTTCAATCTTTTAGCGGGCAAACGGTAAGCTAAACGGCTCCCCAAACGGGCGAACAAAGCGCTACTGGCAATAATGCCGAACCAAGCGGGCAAATAAACATAACCCAAACTCCACTCCGGCAACCCCGGCTGTTGCCAACCATTATAAATATAGGCACTGGTGCCCACTACGGCGATGGGCAAACCACATACAGCTGCAACCGCCACCGCTTTAGGGGCCGGCACGCCAAACCAACTCAAACATGGAAATATAATAGTGCCACCACCAATACCAAACATCGCCGAAATGGTGCCTACTATCGCCCCTAACATACTGGTGCCAGTAGCCCCCGGTAAACTGCGTTGCGCTTTAGGAGTACGGCCAAATGCCATGTAGGCGGCCATCACCAATAAAAATCCGGCAAAATACCAAGTCAGTTGTTGTGCGGCCAGTTGGGTCGCTATCCAAGACCCAAGCATGGCTCCAAAAACAATACCTATACCCAGTCTTTTAACGATGGAGAGGTCAATCGAGCCTCGACAATAATGTGCGTAGCTGGCGCTGCTGGCGGTAATAAGGATTGAAGCGAGGGAGGTGCCAATGGCTAAATGAATGGCGAATTCACTAGCAAAGCCCATTGCAGCAAAGCTACCAATCAATACTGGCACGATTACCAAACCACCACCAATGCCAAATAAACCAGACATTAATCCTGCTACCGCTCCCACCAGCAGAAAGTTCAACAACATCACAATAGTATCAAGCTATTCGGTAATTTATATATGAGCCTCAGTCTGCTTTAACCACACAGGATGCGCAAGTGATTCACCAAGATTGGTCTGTAACGAGGAAAGTGGCGAAAGGTCATGTGAGCCGCCAACCCGTTTTAGTTTGTAGGTCAGCACGCATAACGCCATTAACAGAAGGACAATGCCGATTTGAAAAGGTGATTTCATACAGTAAGCTCTCAATTACGGTTTAACGAACTTCATCCGTAAAGAGTTCTAAGGCAGCGCAATATAGCACAACAAAATACAAAATCGATGGCATTTAGATAAATAAGACAAAAGTTTGGCTTTTGCCTTATTTAAATCCAAGATGCGTATTAAAGTGAGTCTAACGGTGATACTTCTGACTTAACTCGTGCACCGCATCAATGAATGCGCCTGCATGCTCTGGATTAACATCTGGGTGAATACCATGGCCTAAGTTAAATACATGGCCAGTACCCTCGCCAAAGCCCTCTAGTATTGTTTCTACTTCTTGGCGGATCCGTGGAATTGGCGCATACAACATAGAAGGATCCATATTGCCTTGCAGGGCCACTTTATCACCTACTCGCTGCTTCGCATCGGCGATATTAATCGTCCAATCTAAGCCCAACGCGTCACATCCAGTGGCCGCAATTTGCTCTAACCACTGCCCGCCATTTTTAGTAAACAAGGTCACCGGTACTCGTCTACCATCGGCTTCGCGACATAAACCATCTACAATTTTATGCATATAAGACAGCGAAAATTCTTGGTAATCTCGTGGTGACAATACCCCACCCCAAGTATCAAAAATCATCACCGACTGAGCTCCGGCGGCAATTTGCGCGTTCAAATATAAGATCACCGAATCGGCCAGCTTATCTAATAGCAGGTGCAGCGTTTGTGGCTCGCTGAACGCCATTTTTTTAATACCCGCAAAAGACTTAGTGGTGCCACCTTCCACCATGTAGGTGGCCAAGGTCCATGGGCTACCCGAAAACCCAATAAGTGGCACTTCCCCTTTTAACTCACGTTTAATGGTACGCACCGCATTCATTACATAAGCCAACTCTTGCTCAGGATCGGGAACACCTAAGGCTTCAACCTGAGCTTTACTGGTAACCGGGCGTTCAAATTTAGGCCCTTCCCCCGAGGAAAAATACAGCCCCAGTCCCATGGCATCGGGAATAGTGAGAATATCGGAAAACAAGATTGCCGCATCTAGGTCAAAGCGACGTAGAGGTTGAAGGGTCACTTCACAGGCTAAATCGGCATCTCGACACACCGTCATAAAGTCACCTGCGCCAGCGCGCACTTCTCGATATTCAGGCAAATAACGACCCGCTTGGCGCATCATCCAAACCGGTGTATGGTCAACCGGTTGTTTTAATAGTGCGCGTAAATAGCGATCATTTTTCAGTTCCGACATGCAACGTTCCTAATCATGTTAAATTTTAGCTAGTGCATTGTAACGAGCTACATTAACAACTCAAGCCTTAGTGCTGCGAACTGCCAGTTTGATGCAACCAATGCTCAATCATTTCTCGAGCGATGGTGCCATGTGGCGGTAAATTGGGCAGTTTGTCTGGCTCAAACCACTGAACATCACACAGTTCGCGACGATCAATATTTAAGTGTCCCGAATCATACTCTGCAAAATAAGCCGCCATTAAAGAATGAGGGAAAGCCCAAGGTTGGCTCTTCCAATAACGCAGGTTTTTAATCTTAACCCCAGTTTCCTCGCGCACTTCACGGTGTACCGTTTGCTCAAGCGTTTCGCCCGCTTCCACAAATCCGGCGATCGCCGTATAAATAGGCCAATCTTTTTGTTGATGGCGTCGATGGTTCGCCAATAACAATCGTTTACCATCACTAATTAATACGATGATACTGGGTGATATTCTCGGATAAGCGCGAAAGCCACAGTGTTCACACTGCATGGCCAACTCCCAATCAACCCGTTGTAAGCTTTCGCCACAACAACCACAAAAACGGTGAGTTTTAAGAAACAAGGCAAATTGCTGTGCTTTTCCCACCAAATCAAACAAGCTGGGGCTAAGCAATGCCATGCTGTTGCGTAAATCTACCCACTCTCCCATGCCCAAATCAAGCGGCTCATCTAACTCCATACGAATACAGGCTTCGCCTTTATAATGAGCAAAGCGTTCCGCTTTGGAGGTGTCTAAGAGTGGTACAGGTAAATCATCCAAGTCGCCATAGGGAATATGCTCGCCATGCGGGATCACCAAGATTTGTCGCTCACAAGTAAAAAACCACCAGCCAAATTGTTTATCCAAAGTGTCTCCTTGCTCTATCCTGCACTTGCTCAATAAGCGAATAATGACCAAGCTTACACGACATAACAAGCTTTTAACCAACAACAAATGTTTGGCACTCCGCAGTTAGGCTAAATACCAGTTGACGAGAGCAAGGAATTTATTTAGTTATAGATACAATGTTTAGGGATTTAAGGAGCAAGGGCATGCTAAGAAAAGTAGAACAAGCTCAAGCTAAATGGGGTGGTGCCAGCCAAGTGATCGACGCTTGGTTAAACGCTCGCAAACAACTACTGATTGCCTACTGTGAATTGGCCGGCTTACCTCCTTACGACAAGGTTGACCGCTCCCTTCCGGCCGCGCCTAAAATCTCTCAATTCTGTGAACAATTGGTTGATTACGTATCTACCGGACACTTTGAAATTTATGAGCAAATCGTTAACGAATGTGCCCATGATGGCGATACCGCTCCCGGAGAACGTTTACTGCCGCTGATTACCGAAACCACCGATACCGCCCTAGCGTTTAACGATAACTACGCTGAAGTGGATGAAAATATAGAACTCAATAGTTTTGACCGCGACTTGTCGCAACTGGGACAAGAAATGGAAGAACGCTTTGAGGTGGAAGATGAACTACTCGATCACCTCTATCAACATAGCCAACAGCAAGCCGCAGCAGAATAAGCTCGACTGTTTCTACAGCTAAAACAAAAAAGCAGCATCTAAATGCTGCTTTTTTACGACCATTTTTAGGCCACTTAGCTCGCTGGAGTTTCTTCCGCAGGAGCGTCTGCTTTTTCAATGTCGATTAATTCAACTTCAAACACTAAAACTGAGTTAGGTGGAATGCTACCCGCACCGCTTTCACCGTAACCTAGCTCTGAAGGGATGAAGAACTTGTATTTAGCGCCTTTAGACATTAATTGCACGCCTTCGGTCCACCCCGGAATCACACGGTTCAATGGGAAGGTGGCTGGCTCACCACGGTCGTAAGAGCTATCGAAAGGCGTTCCGTCGGTCAGAGTACCTTTATAATGAACCGTCACGGTATCTGCGGCACTAGGCTTGTCGCCTTCAGCATCACTCAATACTTCAAACTGCAAACCTGACTCGGTCACGGTAACACCTTCACGTGCGGCGTTATCGGCTAAGAATTTCTCGCTTTCCGCTTTAGCGGCAGCGGCATCGGCTTCTGCCTTAGCTTGCACTAAACCGGCTAGTTTTTCATCTAGCGCTTTCAGTGTTGACTGAATTTCTTCTTCAGACATAGATACTTCGCCACCTAAGCCATCTTCCATGCCTTTTAAAACTAAAGCATTGTCTAACTCAAGGCCCAACTCTTTTTGCTGCTCTAAAGTTGTCGCAATGTAACGAGATACCGATGCACCGATGGCATAGGCTTGCTGTTGCTCTGCTGTTTCTAAGGCAACTTGTGCTGCCGCAGTTGTTTCAGCTTTCTCTTCTTGACAGCCAGTTACGGCAAAAATCGAGGCGGCTAAAACCGACACGGCAAAATACTTCTTCATTCAATTATCTCCATTAGAGTCGCTTTAAATCTGTGGCGTGGTGTGCAAGATCATTATGAATAATTAAACACTTAGCCGACAAAGCCCTTATACTAACCCTATTAGTCAACACAACCTAGTGACAGTTCCGTAAAATTACGTAAAAAGATGATATCAATTAGACGCTTTGTGATCCTCTTAGTCGCTATACTCATCAGCAGTTGCAGTGACGACACGCCTCCCCTCAACAGCTGGGAACAAGCTCTTGAGGGCGCTTATGCCGCAGATTTGTCCACCGATGGCCGTTTTAGCATGGTGTCATCTATCCATCATGGCTTGAGCCTGTGGGATGTAAAACAACAACGTCAGCTGTTTCAATGGAGCCACCAAAACCAGCAAAATAATCAGGTTTTCCTGGTAAAAATTGCCGAAGGCAGTAACTTCGCCATCAGCGCCAGCCGTGATGATTTTGTGGTGTGGAATACCAACAGTGGCCAAGCGCTTGGTTATTGGCGACTCAGCGAATCCAGCATTCGGGATGTAGCCTTATCTAGCAACGGCCAACAAGTATTACTGGGACTTGGCAACGGTAAGGTCATCCATCTCGATTTACAAACCGGGCGGCGCTTGGAGTTTTTAGGCCACAGCGAAAAAATCAACTCGGTGGCGCTGTCGGCCAATGGCCGTTATGCCCTCACCGGAGGCAACGATTACCAAGCACTATTTTGGGATACCCAAACTGCCCAGGTACTATTGCGATTTCCCCATCCGGGACGCGTCTCTTCGGTGGCCTTACAAAGTGATGGTCGCTACGCCTTTACCTCGGATAATGGCAAACTGGCTAGAATTTGGGCCTTACCCAGTGGCGAACAAGTTAGCCAGCTTAAGCTCACCGCCAGACAAAACATTTTTTCTTATGTCACTTTTGCTAATCAAGGGGAGTGGTTAATCACTGGTTCAGCTGCCAGAAAACTCAGCCTATGGCATGTTAAAAGCGGCCAATTGTTGCAAGATTGGTTGGTCGCTCCCCATCAAAAAACCCGCCCTAAAAGCGCGGTTGTGTATAGCGCAGCGATGCTTGATAATGAGCGCTTAGCGAGCGCCAGCTCGAGTGGTTTAGTAGAAGTTTGGCAAATAAATAAGTAGCACAATGAAGCAACAACAATTAGAAGACATCATCGAGAGCCTAGAAACCAAATTGGCCTTCCAAGAAGATACCATTGAGCAACTTAACCTTGCTTTACAAAATCAACAGAAGCAACTAGATACCTTGCACTACCAGTTCAAATTAATTAGAGCCAAGTTGTTTGATGGTGACGCAGGCAATGCAGTTGCACCCCAAGAACAAGAAACACCACCTCCTCACTATTAGTAGCCTCTATGACTTACCAATTTCGTTTAGCCGAAGCGGCCGACTTACCCGCGATTGTTGAGATCTATAACTCAACCATTGCCTCTCGCCAAGTCACCGCTGATACCGAGCCGCAAAGCGTGGCTTCACGCCAACGGTGGTTTGAACAACACCAACACCCCAAACGCCCTTTATATGTAGTGGAACAGCAGCAACAAGTCATCGCCTGGCTTAGTTTTAGCGACTTTTATGGGCGCCCCGCTTACCAACACAGCGCCGAAATCAGCCTCTATATTGCCGAGTCACAACGCGGCAAGGGCTTGGGTAAACGGCTGCTACAAGACGCCGAAACCATTGCCAAACAATTAGGTATTGAAGTGCTGTTGGCCTTTATCTTTAGCCACAACACGCCTAGCATCGCCTTATTTGAGAAGCTGGCCTATCAACCTTGGGGTGAACTGCCCAAGGTGGCAAGAATGGACGAGCAAGACTACAGCCTAAGCATACTCGGCAAGCCGCTAAAATAAGCCAATACCGATGCAAGACTCTGTTAAGATTAATTATTATCAAGGGTCTTTGGCTGAAGTATTGCAAGTCAAGGCAGCGATTCCAGAGTTTCAAAGAGAAAATACTGAACAAATACTCCAAGAGCGACTTGCCGGAAAAACAAGACTAATTCTGCTAGCCAGTCATAATAAGCAGCCGATCGCCTACAAGCTCGGTTATCAGCGAGATAGTCATGAATTTTACAGCTGGTTAGGCGGAGTGGTTCCGGCCTATCGCCAACAGGGAATCGCCTCATGTTTGCTTGAACAGCAGGAAGCGTGGTCCTAGGCCCGTGGTTATCAACGCATTAGCGTATAATCTATGAATCGTTACCCAACGATGTTGCGCTTGCTAGCGGCTACCAAATTGTCGGATTTGAAGACAATGGCAGCCCCCACAATAGTAAAATTTATTTTTGCAAACAGCTTTAAACCTGTCTCAAGCCACCGCCAAACTAAGGCTTAAATAAACCAATAATATCTTGCTCTGAAGTAGCCTGTTGCTGTTTTGGCCGCTCGGCACGGTAATCACAGCTAACGCATTCAATAAACTCGTTTTCTTCAGCACCCTTACTGGTTGTTTCTACAATCAGACGAATAGAGTCGTGCTCGCCACAGGCGGGGCAGACTGCGCCTGCAATAAATCGATGTCTTGCCATTATTAACTCAACTTTGCTTTTGACGGTTGCTATGCGGCCTTCACCACATCAGGTATCATAGCGGCATTATTGCATAGTTTAAGCAGCACATAACACCCAGCATGATCGTAGCCAACAATATTAGCCTGCAACGTGGCAGCAAATTTCTCTTAGCCGATACCAGCCTAACCATTCACCCAGGCCAAAAAGTGGGTTTGGTGGGACAAAATGGCTGTGGCAAATCGTCCTTATTCGCCTTACTAAAGCAACAACTTCATGTTGACGCGGGCGATCTCTCCATCCCCAGTAAATGGGCTATCGCCAGCGTTGCTCAAGAAACCCCCGCCTTAGAGCGCAGAGCGATTGATTATGTGATCGATGGTGATGAAGAATTCCGCCAACTAGAGCAAGACATCGCCGCCGCTGAAGCGGCTAATCAGGGTGAGCTCATCGCCACTCTACATACCAAAATGGACACCATTGGCGGCTATCAAATTGCCACCAAAGCGGCAGAACTACTGGCTGGTTTGGGTTTTAGTGAAAGCAGTCAGCAACAAAGCGTTAGTGACTTCTCCGGTGGCTGGCGGATGCGTCTTAACCTAGCTCAAGCGCTACTGGTACGTTCCGACTTGTTGTTATTGGATGAACCCACCAACCACTTGGACTTAGATACTGTGGTGTGGTTGGAGCAGTGGCTGAAACGCTATCCTGGTACTTTGATTCTTATTTCTCACGACCGTGATTTTCTGGATAACATCGTTAATCGCATCGTGCATATTGAACATCAAAAACTCAATGAATATACCGGTGGTTATTCAGACTTCGAACAAATGCGCGCCACTCACTTAGCCCAACAACAAGCGATGTATGAAAAACAGCAACGCGAGCGTGCCCATATGCAAAGCTTTGTCGACCGGTTTCGTTACAAAGCCAGTAAGGCAAAACAAGCGCAAAGCCGCCTCAAAGCCTTAGAAAGAATGGAAGTCATTAACCAAGCGCATGTCGACTCGCAATTTAGCTTTCGCTTTAGAGAGCCCGATAGCCTGCCACTGCCTCTACTCACCATGGAAAAGGTCAGTGCCGGTTACCAAGATAAAACCATATTAGAACAAGTTAAATTTAACCTAGTACCGGGCAGTCGGATTGGCCTATTGGGGCGCAATGGTGCGGGTAAATCAACTTTTATTAAATTGCTATCCGGCGAACTCAAGGCACTAGCTGGAAATGTTGAAATCAACAAAATGGCCAAAGTGGGCTACTTTGCTCAGCACCAATTGGAAACGTTGCGTTCTGAAGACAGCCCTATGCAACATTTACAACGACTCGCCCCCACCACCAGCGAAGCCGACTTACGTAAATACTTGGGTAGCTTTGGTTTTCAAGGGGACAAGGCCTTAGAAGCTGTAGCACCGTTTAGTGGAGGTGAAAAAGCCCGCTTGGTATTGGCCTTGGTAGTATGGCAAAAACCCAACTTATTGTTGCTTGATGAGCCGACCAACCACCTCGACTTAGAAATGCGTCACGCGTTGACCTTAGCGCTGCAGGAATTTACCGGTGCGATGATTATTGTGTCGCACGACCGAGCACTACTGCGCGCCACTACCGATGAATTCTACTTGGTTGATAGCCAACGAGTGTCGCCCTTCGACGGCGACTTAGATGACTACCAGCAATGGTTGAGCCAAGCCAACCGCGCCGAAAACAGCAGCCCTAGTTCAAGCAACGCTAATAATCCGGTTAACCAACGTAAAGAACAAAAGCGCCGAGAAGCCGAATTCCGCCAGCAAACTAAAGCGCTACGTAAGGAGCTAGAAAGCTTGGAAAAACGCAGTAATAAAGCCCAGCAAAGCCTCGATGAAATTGAACAAAAAATGGCTGAGCCTGAGCTCTATGAAGCAGATAACAAAGCCACGTTACAACAGTATTTACAGCAGCAGGCGCAGCTAAAAAACGAACTGGAGGAGACCGAGTTAGCGTGGTTTGAACTTCAAGAAGAGTTGGAGCAACAACAGCAAGCTTTTGGTATAGAGGCCAAGCCCTAAATCACTTGACCGGCAGCTTGAGTGCAGTAAAGTGACTAGCAATAAAAGTATTAATAATTATTCAAGGATGTATATGAATAAGTCACTGGAACTCACTCGCTTGATCCTCGCAATTGTCTTAATTGTGGTGGGGGTAGCGGTCATCGGCTACGTACTACCACAAACTATCAGCTTAGTTACCTTGCCCCACGATGCGCCTTTTATGCAGGGCTTTTTTAATTGGTTAATGGCCGATACCGACGCCATTATCACCCAAGTAAGCGAAGAATTTTTCGAGATATTCCAAACCTTTATCAAAGTTATCGTGCTGATCGTTTTTCTTTGGGTATGCGTTAAATTGGTGTATCTGGGGCTGATGATTATTCGTGAGGGCGTCGGGCTGATCCGCCCTACTGAGAGCAAGCAGAAAAAAGCCGATTAAAGCAGCATAGCGGGGAGCCCCCGCTACAAATACCACTATAAAGCTAGGATCAAACTGGCTAGGCTGAAATAAACCAATACGCCGGTTACGTCAGCAATGGTCGCCACCAACGGCCCCGATGCGGTGGCGGGATCCATTTTAATTTTATTGAGCATAAATGGCAGGCTCAAACCTACTAACGAGCCGGCTAACACAATAATCACCATCGACATTGATACGATAATCGCCACTTCTGGACCACCTCGATATACCCCTACTCCGTACACCGCAATTGCCATGGTGAGCCCTAGGGCAAAGCCGACTAACAGCTCTCTGGCAAATAACTTTGACCAGTCGCTTTTATCTACCTCTCCGGTGGCCAAGGCGCGCACCATCAAGGCCGCCGCTTGAGAGCCTGCATTACCGCCACTACCAATGAGCAAGGGTAAGAAGAACACTAAGGCGACATGGCTGGAAATGATGTCTTCAAAATGGGCGATTCCAGCACCTGAGAACATCGCACCAAATACTAACAATACCAGCCACAATACCCGTTTACGGTACAACTCCCAGATGCTGACTCGGTCTACGGTTTCATCCAGCTTGCCCACCGAAGCACTTTTTTGCGCATCCTCTGTGGCTTCTTCTTCGGCTGCATCCATTGCATCATCATAAGTGACGATGCCGACTAACTTTTGTTGCTCATCCACCACCGGTAAGGCTAATAAATCATAATGGCGAATTTGGTGAGCGGCGGTCTCCTGAGTCTGATCCACCGTCACCGACACGACTTCGCTACGCATTAAATCACTCACCGCAGTATCGGGCGAAGCCAAAATCAATTCACGTAACGAGATGGTGCCGAGCAAACGACGCTCTCGGTCGATAACATAGGTCTGATAAATGGTTTCTTTATCGGGCGCTTCCAAACGCAACTGCTTCAAGGCTCGGCTCACCACCCAGTGTTCTTTCAAGGTTGCGTAGTCGGAAGTCATGATCGAGCCCACCGTACCCTCGGCGTAGCTGGCCAGCTTGCGTAAGTCTTCCCGTTCCGCCTGAGCTAAGCCCGGCAATACCATAGCGCGTTGCTCGTCATCTAAGGCGTTAAATAAATCGGCCCGTTCGTCGGCCTCCATTCGCGAAAACAAAGCCGCCAGTTTATGTCGCTTCATTAGAGCCGCGACATCGGCTTGCATATAGGGAGGCAGATAAGAAAACACTTTAGCGCGATCGGCCAGTGAAAACATCGAGATTAACGGTAAGGCTTCCTTAGGTGTAAATTCAGCTAAGGCTTGGCCAATATCGGCAAAGTGGTATTCATCAAGGGTGGAACGAAGAGTTAACTTATCTAAGTTAACCAGAGCAAGCTCTAATTTTTGTTGAAGTTGTGCCATTTACTGCTCCAGCATTCGCATAGAGCTAGCCATTAAGCAGACAGTCTATGCGAAGAAATAGTGTACGATTGGAATTAAAAAACAATGAAAATGTCGACTGTCGGGGTCCGGTGTCATAATAGCTTCTCGGATAAAAATTCGGCGCAATTGTAGGAGGGAAAAGCGGCTAATTCAAGCGCTTTATTGCTCCTGAGCAGCGCTGCAGGAGCAATCATTAACTATCGCTTTAAATCAATTAACTAATGTTGGGGGCTAACCAACGCTGTGCCTCTTCAAGACTCATGTTTTTACGCTGGGCGTAATCTTCCACCTGATCAGCTTGAATCGAAGCCACCGCAAAATAACGGCTATCAGGATGAGAGAAATACCACCCCGAAACAGCAGCCCCAGGCCACATGGCGTAGCTTTCGGTCAACTTCATGCCAATGCGAGATTCCACCTCTAGCAAGTCCCAGATCAAGCCCTTTTCGGTATGTTCAGGACAAGCTGGATAACCCGGTGCCGGACGGATCCCTTGGTAGTTCTCTCGGATCAGCTCTTCGTTAGTTAAGTTCTCATCAGGGGCGTAACCCCAGAATTCTTTACGTACTCGAGCATGCAAGTATTCAGCAAAGCCTTCTGCCAAACGATCTGCCACCGCTTTAACCATAATCGCGTTGTAGTCGTCACCATCGGCTTTATAGGCTTCGGCCAGTTCATCTTCACCAATACCGCCAGTCACCGCGAAGGCACCAAAGTAGTCCGCCTTAGCTGAAGACTTAGGCGCAATAAAATCAGCTAAACAATAGTTTGCGCCATTTTTCTTTTCAGTTTGTTGGCGTAGTTGAGAGCTAAGCGCTATCACTTCGCTACGTGACTCATCGCGGTAAATCTCGATGTCATCACCCACACTATTAGCCGGGAACAAACCACAGACACCCGAGACTTTAATTTCTTTAGATTGCTTAAAGCGCGCGAGCATATCCTTGGCATCCTTGAATAGGCGCTGCGCTTCTTCACCCACCACTTTATCTTCCAATATCCTTGGGTACTTGCCAGCCAAAGACCAAGTCATGAAGAACGGCGTCCAATCGATATAAGGTTCAATATCAGCTATCGCCACATCGTCAAACTGTTGCACGCCCAGTTGCTTGGGCACTGGCGGGGTATAGTTTTGCCAATCGATATCGAGGCGATTGGCCCGAGCTTGTTCTAAGCTTACCGGCGCCGAACGAGGGCGCTTGCGGGCATGCTGCTCACGCACAATGTCATATTCTTTAGCCAGTTTTTCGGCAAAACCGGCACGGGTTTCATGGGATAATAAACTTTGGCAAACCCCTACTGCCCGAGAGGCATTGGAGACGTACACCACCGGATGCTGGTAATTTTGTTCAATCTTCACCGCGGTGTGCGCTTTAGAGGTAGTGGCACCTCCAATCAATAACGGAATGTCCATGCCAGTGCGCTGCATTTCTTTAGCCACATGCACCATTTCATCCAGCGAAGGCGTGATCAACCCGGACAGGCCAATCATATCCACCTGCTCTTCTTTGGCGACTTTTAAGATTTTATCGCAGGGCACCATCACCCCAAGGTCTATTACCTCGAAGTTATTACATTGCAGCACTACGCCAACAATGTTTTTACCGATGTCGTGCACATCGCCCTTCACCGTCGCCATCACAATCTTGCCGTTAGAGCGCTGCCCTTCCCCTTTCTCGGCTTCGATAAAGGGTTGTAAATAAGCTACGGCGCGCTTCATTACCCGCGCCGATTTTACTACCTGGGGCAGGAACATTTTACCCGCGCCAAATAAGTCACCCACCACGTTCATGCCATCCATTAATGGACCTTCAATCACGTGTAGCGGACGCTCTGAAGCTTGTCGAGCCAGTTCGGTATCTTCCTCAATATACTCGGTAATACCTTTAACTAAAGCGTGCTCAAGGCGTTTTCTTACATCCCATGAGCGCCACTCTAAATCTTGGGTATTTTCTTGCTGGCTGCCGTCACCACGGTATTTTTCAGCGATGGCTAAGAGCTCTTCAGTAGCATTATCGTGGGTATTTAGTACCACCGCTTCGACTTTGTCTTTCAGCTCTTTGGGAATGTCTTCATAAATGGCTAATTGGCCAGCGTTAACGATTCCCATGTCCATGCCGTTCTTGATGGCGTAATAGAGGAACACAGCATGGATAGCTTCGCGCACTGGGTTATTACCGCGGAACGAGAAACTCACGTTAGATACCCCACCCGAAATCATCGCGTGTGGTAGCTTATCTTTAATATCTTTTACCGCTTCGATGAAATCCACAGCGTAGTTATTGTGTTCATCAATGCCGGTCGCTACCGCAAAAATATTAGGGTCGAAGATAATATCTTCTGGCGGAAAACCCACTTGGTTAACCAGAATGTCGTAAGATTTTTGGCAAATCTCAAACTTACGCTCACGAGTATCGGCTTGCCCTACTTCATCGAAGGCCATCACTATCACAGCAGCGCCATAGCGGCGTAAGATCTTAGCTTGCTGAATGAACGGCTCCACCCCTTCTTTCATCGAGATAGAGTTCACTACGGGCTTACCTTGCACGCACTGTAAACCTGCTTCGAGGATGTCCCACTTAGAAGAGTCGATCATCACCGGTACTTTGGCGATATCAGGCTCTGAGGCAATAAGGTTAAGGAAACGGACCATGGCGGCTTTAGAATCGAGCATGCCTTCATCCATGTTCACATCGATGATTTGCGCGCCGTTTTCCACCTGCTGTAAGGCAATCTCAATCGCCTTGTCGTAGTCTTCGTCGATAATCAAGCGTTTAAATAGCGCCGAACCAGTAACGTTGTTACGTTCCCCAACGTTAACAAATAAAGTCTCGGGGCTAATGGTGAGGGGTTCTAAGCCCGCTAGACGACAGGCGACGTCAATCTCTGGCAGCTTACGTGGCGCAATGCCTTCCACCGCTTCGGCCATGGCTTTAATATGTTGCGGCGTGGTACCACAGCACCCCCCCACTAAATTAAGAAAGCCAGCACGCGCCCATTCGCCAATGTGTTCCGCCATTTCATCGGCTTCGAGATCGTATTCTCCAAAGGCGTTAGGCAAACCTGCGTTGGGGTGAGCAGAGACATAGCTCTCACTGACTCGACTCAGCTCTTCCACATATTGGCGTAATTCATCGGGGCCAAGGGCACAGTTAAGGCCCATGCTAATCGGCTCTGCATGACGTAGAGAATTATAAAAGGCCTCGGTGGTTTGGCCACTTAAGGTACGGCCCGAGGCATCGGTAATGGTGCCCGAGATCATAATTGGCAGCTCAATATCAAGCTCATCAAAGACCGATTTCACCGCAAATACCGCAGCCTTTGCATTGAGGGTATCGAAGATAGTTTCAATTAAGATCAAGTCACTGCCGCCTTCAATCAAGGCCTTAGTCGACTCTTGATAGGCTTCCACCAGTTCATTAAAGGTCACATTACGATAGCCAGGATCATTCACATCCGGCGAAATAGAACAGGTTCGGTTTGTTGGCCCCAGCACCCCCGCCACGAAGCGCGGACGCTGCGGATTGAGCGCCGTTACCTCATCGGCCACCTGACGAGCGATACGCGCCGCCTCACGGTTAATTTCCGCCGAGTGCGCTTGCATGTCATAGTCAGCCATGGCGATAGTGGTTGCGTTAAAGGTATTGGTTTCAACGATGTCGGCACCGGCCAACAAATACTCGCGATGAATGTCGGCAATAATTTTCGGCTGGCTTAAAACCAGCATATCGTTATTGCCTTTTACATCGGTGTGCCAGTCAGCAAACCGCTCTCCACGGTAATCAGCCTCTTCAAGTTTATAAGACTGAATCATGGTGCCCATGCCACCATCGATAATCATGATGCGCTGGCTTAGCTGGTTTTCTAATGTTTGTCTTACTGACACGGGTATATCCTATTTCTTTCGCCGGTAATTCGGTGCGGCAGTGTAACACAGCGCCTTATATGACATCTCTGCGATAAAGTTATATGAAATTATTTCAAGATATTATCGGACTTAGGTTTTAAATCAGCCAAGTCATAAGGCGTAATTTGGTAAACGCAGTAGTTTAACCAGTTGTTGTACAGCAGGTGTCCATGGCTGCGCCAAGTAGCACAGGGGCTAGCCTTACTATCGTCATTCGGATAATAGTTTTCCGGAAGCCGCGGATTCAGTCCTTCCTGGGTATCACGGACAAACTCATTATGTAGCGTATCGGCAGCATATTCCGGATGGCCGGTAATAAACACTTGGCGAAAGTCTTCGCTGGCGAACAAATAGCTACCAGCATCTGGACTATCAGCCAATACTTGTAAGTCAGTTTCTTCGCTAATAAGGCTAGAATCAAACTTGGCGTAACGTGATAACGGCGCTAAAAATGCGTCATCAAAGCCTCGAACCAAAGGATTATGACGGTGTTTGGTTTGATGCCAATATACCCCTGACAGCTTAGTCTCATGGGTTTGTTTCTGTAGTCCATAAAGATGATAAAGCGCTGCTTGGGCTGCCCAGCATAAAAACAAGGTCGAGGTAACATGAGTCGTTGACCAATCGATGATCTCTTTGATTTGTTCCCAATAATAAACATCTTCAAAGTCGACTTGGCCCAGCGGCGCGCCGGTAATAATCAAGCCATCGAAATTACGCTCACGCAATTTGTCGAAATCACGATAAAACCGGTCGATATGCTCTTGTGGGGTATTTTTTGAAGCGCGGTGGTCTATCCGCAATAACTTAACATTCACCTGTAAGGGAGAATTGGATAACAACCGCAGGATTTGATTTTCAGTTTCTATCTTTTTCGGCATCAAGTTCAGCAACACCACTTCCAGTGGGCGAATATCCTGATGCGCAGCACGGCTTTCCGGCATGACAAAAATATTTTCGTTACGTAGTACTTCAGCAGCAGGTAATTGATCAGGAATACAAATGGGCATGAACTGGCTCCTCGCAAACATAATATATATGTCTAGACATCTAGATACCCATTTTAATTAGATTATGGAGTATGTCTAGAACTTGTTAAAAGCAGCTGATTTTAAGTCTAAATTTATACATAATGCAGCTTGGATATTTTTTGTAGTAAAGGGATATGGCAGAGTTAAAGCTGACGGTTGAACGTTTACAAATTGGAGTGTTTGTTAAACTTCCAGTCAAATGGGGCGAGCACCCGTTTATGTTCACTAGCTTCAAAATTAAAAGCCAAGAGCAAATCGAGGTTATTCGTAACCTTGGCTTAAAACACGTCATTGTTGTACCAGAAAAAAGCGACAAACCGCCGTTACCAGTCAATCATAGAGCCGAAGAGCCGTCAGATAACAAAGCCTCTGAGCACTCAAAAAATGCCTTGTGGGATGAAAAACGCGCCCGCATTGACGAGCTTAAAAACTATCGCCGCAACTTGCAAAAGGTAGAAAAAGAGTTTGACCGCTCGATGGCTCAAGTGCGTGCGGTGATGTCAAAACTGCAAAATCGCCCACTAAATGCTGTGGAAGATGCCACGACCCTTGTCAACAACTTAGCGGAAGATCTCCTCTCCGGTGAAAACATCGTATTACATCTGATGAATGATAGTAACGAAGCTGATAGTTTTTACTATCACAGCCTCAACGTATCGATTCTATCGATGATGTTAGCCAAAGCGGTGGGCTTTTCAGAACGTGATATTAAGTTACTTGGATTAGCTGGGCTGTTCCACGATGTGGGCAAGATGAAAATTCCTGATACGGTACTGCGCAAGCAAGGTAAGCTGACCCCGCAAGAAAACAACCTATTAAAGATGCATACCAAGTATGGATTAGACTTTTTAAAACTCTCGGAAACCATTCCCGAGAAAGTTAAAGTCATCACAGAACAGCATCATGAGTATCTCGATGGTAGCGGTTACCCCAAACAGCTCAAAGGGGATCAAATTGACCGTTTGTCGCAGCTCATTGCAGTGGTCAATGAATACGACAGTTTATGTCACCCCAGAGATCCAAAACTTTCGCGCATCCCGTTTACCGTTATTGCCTACCTCTATAAGCAGCGCAAAAAGCAGCTGAACAACGGCGATTTAGGTGTATTGATCCGCTTACTTGGTATTTATCCTCCAGGCAGTGTAGTACAGCTTAGCTCAGGGCAAATTGGCTTGGTTATGTCGGTGAATTCGGAACGTTTATTGTTCCCTACAGTGCAGGTGTATGACGCCGCTATTCCACGCAGTGAAGCCCCGATTATTGATTTAGAAGCGGCTGGACTCACTATTGAAAAGGCCTTAAAACCGGGTGCACTACCCGATGCAGTATTTGAGTACCTTAATCCCAGAACGCGAATTTCTTATTTCTTTGATAACAACAAGAAACTATAGCCTTTGATGGTTTAATCAAAAATAAGCAAAAAAAAACCGGACCAAAGTCCGGTTTTTTATGCTTGTTGTCCGAGTTTACTCAGCAGCTTCTTCAACTACTTCTTCAACTTCTGGACGGTCCAACAACTCAATGTATGCCATTGGGGCATTGTCACCGGCACGGAAACCGCATTTTAAAATGCGAGTGTAACCGCCAGCACGCTCTTTGAATCGTGGGCCAATTTCTGCGAATAGCTTACCAACCACTTCTGCATCGCGGGTGCGAGCAAAAGCAAGGCGGCGGTTAGCTACACTGTCGTTTTTAGCCAATGTGATTAATGGCTCAACAACACGGCGAAGCTCTTTGGCTTTAGGCAATGTTGTCTTGATAACTTCATGGCGAACCAATGAACTGGCCATATTCCGGAACATAGCCTGGCGATGGCTGCTATTACGGTTCAATTGACGACCACTCTGACGATGGCGCATGACCTTATCCTTCTATAATAAGACGTTAAAACCAGTGATGACTTACTTATCAGCGATGCTAGCTGGTGGCCAGTTTTCTAGACGCATGCCTAGAGACAAACCACGAGATGCCAATACATCTTTGATTTCTGTAAGCGACTTCTTACCCAAGTTAGGGGTCTTAAGTAGCTCAACCTCGGTACGTTGTACCAAGTCACCAATGTAATGAATCGCTTCTGCTTTCAAACAGTTAGCAGAGCGAACTGTCAACTCTAGATCATCGACAGGACGAAGCAGGATTGGATCAAACTCTGGCTTCTCTTCTTTTTCTTCAGGTTCACTTACATCACGTAAGTCAACGAAGGCATCCAATTGCTCCGCAAGAATAGTTGCGCTGCGACGGATAGCTTCCTCTGGATCAAGAGTACCATTGGTTTCCATATCGATAACCAATTTATCCAAGTCGGTGCGTTGCTCAACACGAGCAGCTTCAACAGTATAAGCAATACGCTCTACTGGGCTGAAAGCCGCGTCAGTTAGCAAACGACCGATTGGACGCTCTTCATCTTCAGAGTGAACCCGAACTGAAGCTGGTACGTATCCACGACCACGTTCTACTTTAATGCGCATGCTAATTTCAGCATTGCTGCTCAAGTGACAAATAACGTGCTCAGGATTCGCAATTTCGACATCCGCATCGTGCTGAATGTCGCCTGCTACCACAGGACCTGCTCCAGACTTGGTAAGACTAAGGGTTACTTCGTCTTTACCTTCTAACTTCACAGCAATACCTTTAAGGTTTAGCAAGATTTCCAAGACATCTTCTTGAACGCCTTCCTTACTGCTGTACTCATGCAGCACGCCGTCGATTTCTACTTCAGTTACCGCACAACCAGGCATAGAAGATAAAAGAATACGACGAAGAGCATTACCTAAAGTATGGCCAAAACCACGCTCTAACGGCTCAAGCGTAACCTTTGCACGAGTTGGGCTAACTTGTTCAATCTCAACTAGCCTTGGTTTTAGAAACTCTGTTACAGAACCCTGCATTGTGTCCTCTCTATAATTCAACTTTACTTAGAGTAAAGTTCGACGATCAGCTGTTCGTTAATTTCCGCAGATAAGTCGGCGCGCTCAGGTAGGCGTTTGAAAGTACCTTCCATTTTAGTAGCGTCTACTTCTATCCACGATGCCGCTTCACGTTGTCCGGCAATTTCTAAAGATGCAACGATACGAGCTTGCTTCTTAGATTTTTCACGAACACTGATAACGTCTTCTGGTAATACCTTGTAAGAAGGAATGTTTACCACTTTACCGTTTACTAGAATTGCTTTGTGGCTTACTAGCTGGCGAGCTTCGGCGCGAGTTGCACCAAAACCTAGACGATAAACAACGTTATCTAGACGGCTTTCTAACAATTGCAACAAGTTTTCACCGGTGTTGCCTTGAAGGCGAGCAGCCGATTTGTAGTAGTTGCGGAACTGTTTTTCAAGAATGCCATATAAACGACGAACTTTTTGCTTCTCACGAAGCTGTAAACCGTAGTCTGAAAGACGCGCTTTACGTGCACCGTGTTGTCCAGGTGCTGTATCCAGCTTACACTTTGTGTCGATCGCGCGAACACCACTTTTCAAGAAAAGATCGGTACCTTCACGACGGCTAAGTTTAAGCTTTGGACCTAAATATCTTGCCATTTTTCTTTCTCCAATCTATCCAGAAACTACACGCGGCGTTTCTTAGGTGGACGACAACCGTTGTGTGGAATCGGAGTCACGTCGGTGATGTTAGTCACACGGAAACCCGCTGCATGTAATGCACGGATTGAAGACTCACGACCAGGTCCTGGTCCGTTAACAAACACTTCTACGTTTTTGAGGCCGTAGTCTTTAGCTGCTTCAGCAGCACGCTCAGCAGCAACCTGTGCAGCGAACGGAGTAGACTTACGAGAACCACGGAAACCTGAACCACCTGCGGTAGCCCAAGAAAGCGCGTTGCCCTGACGATCAGTGATAGTCACGATAGTATTGTTGAAAGAAGCATGGATATGAGCCATGCCGTCAGCAACTTGTTTTTTTACGCGTTTACGAGCGCGAGTCGGAGTTTTAGCCATTTTCCCTCACCCCTTATTTCTTAATAGGTTTGCGAGGACCTTTACGGGTGCGCGCATTAGTTTTAGTGCGCTGACCGCGAAGGGGCAAACTGCGACGATGACGAAGTCCACGGTAACAACCTAGGTCCATCAAGCGCTTAATGTTCATTGATACTTCACGACGTAGATCACCTTCAACAGTGAATTTAGCTACTTCGTCACGAAGTTTATCGATTTGTGTTTCGTCAAGTTCTCTGATCTTAACATCTTCAGCGATACCAGCTGCCGCACAGATTTGCTGTGAACGGGTTAAACCAATACCGAAGATTGCAGTTAAAGCGATAACTGCATGCTTCTGATCAGGAATGTTAATGCCGGCTATACGGGCCATTGGCACACTCCTATATTTTCGTGTTAAACGAAGGCCATCTGTGAAAAGCCCGTAAGGATACTCAACAGATGACCACATTGCAAATAATATTGTCTTGAAATCTACTAACTAGCCTTGGCGCTGTTTATGCTTTGGCTCACTGCAAATTACACGCACAACACCGTTGCGCTTAATAACTTTACAGTTACGGCAGATTTTCTTAACGGATGCACGTACTTTCATTGCTATCTCCGCAAAAGTTAAAGTCCAATCTCAAGGTGGCCTATCGGCCGTAACCTTTAAGATTAGCTTTTTTCAGAACCGAGCCATATTGATGAGACATCAAATGGGTTTGGACCTGAGCCATAAAGTCCATGATAACCACCACTACAATAAGTAGTGAAGTACCACCGAAGTAGAACTGAACGTTCATTCCGATCATCATAAACTCAGGAATTAAACATACAAACGTGATGTACAAAGCACCAGCTAGGGTTAAACGAGTCATCACCTTGTCGATGTATCGCGAGGTTTGTTCACCAGGACGAATCCCTGGAATAAACGCGCCACTCTTCTTCAAGTTGTCTGCTGTTTCGCGTGGATTAAATACCAACGCAGTATAGAAGAAACAGAAGAAGATAATAGCCGCAGCATACAAGAACACATATAAAGGTTGTCCAGGCTGTAGCGTTAATGATAGGTCAGATAAGAAAGACAAGCTTTCATTTTGACCAAACCACTGGGCTAAAGTGCCAGGGAACAAAATAATACTTGAAGCAAAAATAGCAGGAATAACCCCAGCCATGTTTACCTTAAGTGGTAAATGTGTGCTTTGCGCTGCAAACACTTTGCGACCTTGTTGGCGTTTTGCATAGTTAACAACAATACGACGTTGTCCACGTTCTACAAATACCACAAAGAAGGTCACCGCAAATACAAGAGCAACGATGAACAAGAGTAACAATAAGTGCAACTCTCCTTGACGCGCCTGCTCAGCCGTCTGACCGATTGCAGAAGGCAATCCTGCCACAATACCAGCAAAAATCAGAATCGAAATCCCGTTGCCAATACCGCGTTCAGTAATTTGCTCCCCTAACCACATCAGGAACATTGTTCCTGTTACCAAGCTAACCACCGCAGTGAAATAGAATGGTAGGCCTGGATTAATAACCAGACCCGCCATCATATTTGGTAAGCCAGTAGCAATACCAACAGCTTGGAAGGTTGCTAGAACCAGTGTGCTATAACGCGTGTATTGACTAATTTTACGTCGACCCGACTCGCCTTCTTTTTTCAATTCAGCAAGAGTGGGATGAACAACAGTCAATAACTGGATGATAATCGATGCCGAAATATACGGCATGATACCTAACGCGAAAATAGACGCACGTGAAAGAGCACCACCTGAGAACATGTTAAACATTTCCAGAATGGTACCTTTCTGCTGGTCAAACAACGCGGCCAGTACAGCGGCATCAATCCCAGGTAACGGCACAAAGGAGCCTGCTCGAAACACAATAATTGCTCCAAGCACAAATAATAAACGACTCTTAAGTTCGCTTAAACCGCCTTGTGCACTTGCTGATGCTGTTCCTGGATTCTTTGCCATGTTTTGTACTTATTCCTCGATTTTACCGCCAGCAGCTTCAATTGCTGCTTGTGCGCCTTTGGTTACACGCAGGCCACGTAGGGTAACTGGTGCTTTTACTTCGCCAGATAATACTACTTTCGCAAACTTAATGTTACGAGTAATAAGACCAGCAGCCTTCAAAGCGTCCAAATCTACCACGTCAGCAGTAACTTTCGCTAGCTCGCTAGTGCGAACTTCTGCAGTTACCAATGATTTACGTGAAGTAAAACCAAATTTAGGCAAACGTTGTTTCAATGGCATTTGACCGCCTTCGAAACCTGGACGTACAGTACCGCCAGAACGTGACTTCTGACCTTTGTGACCACGACCACCAGTTTTGCCTAAACCAGAACCGATACCACGACCTACACGCTTAGCGCTTGGCTTAGAGCCAGCAGCTGGAGAAAGAGTATTCAAACGCATGATTATTCTCCCTCAACCTTAACCATGTAAGAAACTTTATTAATCATACCGCGAACACAAGGAGTATCCTCTAGCTCAACAGTGTGATTAATGCGACGAAGACCTAGACCGGTTAGGGTCGCGCGGTGCTTAGGCAAACGGCCGATAGCACTTTTGGTCTGTGTTACTTTAATTTTGTTCGACATGGCTTATTACCCCAGAATTTCTTGGACGCTTAGGCCACGCTTAGCAGCAACGTCTTGTGGAGAATGCATATTCTCAAGAGCGTCAATAGTAGCGCGAACAATGTTAATTGGGTTAGTAGAACCGTATGCTTTAGACAATACGTTCTGCACACCCGCAACTTCTAGAACAGCACGCATCGCTCCACCGGCAATAATACCAGTACCCTCTGATGCAGGTTGCATGTAAACACGCGACCCAGAGTGGCGACCCTTAATAGGATGCTGCAGTGTAGTACCGCGAAGTTCTACACTAGTAAGGTTACGACGTGCTTTTTCCATTGCTTTTTGAATAGCAGCAGGAACTTCACGTGCTTTACCGTAACCAAACCCTACGCGACCGTTACCGTCACCCACTACTGTTAGAGCAGTGAAGCTGAAGATACGACCACCTTTAACTACTTTTGACACACGGTTTACCGCGATAAGCTTTTCGTTCAGCTCACTACCGGCTTGTGCTTCAAATTTAGACATGACTCACTCCTTAGAACTGAAGACCAGCTTCACGTGCTGCTTCTGCAAGCGCAGCAACGCGGCCGTGATACTTAAAGCCAGAACGGTCAAAAGCTACAGATGTAACGCCTTTTGCCGCAGCACGTTCAGCGATTGCTTTACCTACTGCTGTAGCGGCAGCTACATTACCTAAACTTTTTAGCCCTTCAGAAACGGCTTTATCTACTGTTGATGCAGTGGCGATAACCTTTGCATCAGGTGCAATCACCTGCGCGTAAATATGGCGCGGAGTACGGTGAATCACCAGGCGGGTTTTCCCCAACTCTTGCATAGCTTTGCGAGTGCGTGTTGCACGACGCAGACGAGCAATTTTCTTTTCCATAGTGTTAACCTACTTCTTCTTAGCCTCTTTACGGCGAACATTTTCGTCAGAGTAACGAACACCTTTACCTTTGTAAGGCTCTGGCGGACGGAACGCGCGAATGTTTGCTGCTACCTGACCTACCACCTGCTTGTCAGTACCTTTAAGTACGATTTCAGTCTGTGATGGACACTCTGCTGTAACACCTTCTGGTAAGGTGTAATCTACAGGATGAGAAAAACCTAGAGTTAGGTTTACAACATTGCCTTTAACTGCGGCACGGTAACCAACACCTAATAATGTTAGTTTTCTCTCAAACCCGTCTGTAACGCCAACAACCATGTTGTTGCTAAGAGCGCGAGCTGTACCTGCTTGAGCTGAAGAAGCACCTTCAACTACAGCAAATTTCAATTCGTTTTCTTCTTTCGTTACTACAACTGCGTCATTAAAAACGCGAGTCAATGTACCTTTGCTACCTTTAACCGTTAATTCTTGGCCGTTGAGAGTGACTTCAACGCCAGCAGGAATTGTAACGGGAGCCTTGGCTACGCGAGACATATTACCTACCTCCGGTTAAGCTACGTAACAGACGATTTCACCGCCCATGCCAGCTTTACGTGCTGCACGGTCAGTCATAACGCCTTTTGATGTAGAAACGATTGCAACGCCTAGACCACCCATAACTTTAGGTAGGTCTTTAGCACCTTTATAAATGCGTAGGCCTGGACGGCTTACACGTTCAATCTTTTCAATAACTTTTTTACCTTCAAAATATTTGAGGGTAACTTCTAATGACTTCTTAACGTCACCAGTCACAGCATAATCTGTGATATAACCTTCTTCTTTCAGCAAGTTAGCAATTGCCACTTTAACTTTTGACGAAGGCATAACAACAGATACTTTATTTGCCGATTGACCGTTGCGAACGCGAGTCAACATATCCGCAATAGGATCTTGCATGCTCATAATCGTTTACTCCGTAATTAAGTGGTTTACCAGCTGGCTTTCTTAAGGCCAGGAACCTCACCGCGCATCATCGCTTCACGCAATTTGATACGGCTCAAGCCGAACTTGCGTAGGTAGCCATGAGGACGGCCGGTTACGTTACAGCGATTACGCTGACGAGACCGACTTGAATCACGAGGTAAAGATTGCAATTTTAGAACTGCGTCCCAACGCTCCTCATCAGAGCTGTTCACGCTACTAATAATCGCTTTAAGCGCCGCGCGCTTTTCCGCAAAACGAGCGACAGTTTTTTCGCGCTTCGCTTCACGAGCTTTCATTGATTGTTTAGCCATAACTAACTCTACCTTACTTACGGAATGGGAAGTTAAAGGCAGCCAGCAGAGCGCGGCCTTCCTCGTTGGTTTCGGCAGTCGTAGTGATAGTAATATCCATACCACGAACCTTATCAACTTTGTCATAGTCAATTTCAGGGAAGATGATTTGCTCACGTACACCCATACTGTAATTACCACGACCGTCGAATGATTTAGCATTCAGGCCACGGAAATCACGAATACGAGGAATCGCGATTGAAATCAAACGCTCCAAAAACTCCCACATACGCTCACCGCGTAGAGTCACTTTACAACCAATTGGATATCCATCACGGATCTTAAAGCCTGCTACAGATTTACGAGCTTTGGTGGTAAGAGGTTTCTGACCTGAGATAGCTGCTAGATCGGCAATTGCGTGCTCTAGTACTTTCTTGTCATTAACCGCTTCACCCACACCCATGTTAAGGGTGATTTTCTCAATCCGAGGGACTTGCATGATGGATTTGTAACCGAACTCCTTAATGAGTTCAGGCGTTACAGTTTCCTTATATAGGTCATGCAGTTTCGCCATCGTTAACTCCAGTTACTTTACAATTTCATTAGACGATTTGAAAACACGAACTTTTTTGTCGTCTTCAAATCGGAAACCAACGCGATCAGCCTTGCCAGTGGCAGGGTTATAAATCGCTACGTTTGATGCATCAAGGGCCGCTTCTTTCTCAACAATACCGCCAGCTTGACCCAATTGAGGGTTAGGCTTTTGGTGCTTCTTGATTACGTTTACGCCTTCAACGAATAGTTTACCGGTTGGTAAAACTTTGGTTACGCTACCGCGCTTACCTTTGTCTTTACCTGCAATAACTATTACTTCATCGCCTTTTTGGATTTTATTAGCCATTTGGGACTCCTTAAAGTACTTCTGGCGCTAGAGACACAATTTTCATGAACTGTTCAGTTCGAAGTTCACGTGTCACAGGACCAAAGATACGAGTACCAATAGGCTGATTGTTTGCATTCAAAATAACCGCTGCATTGCGATCAAAACGAATTACAGAACCATCAGGACGACGTACGCCTTTTCTAGTACGCACTACCACAGCATTCATTACGTCACCTTTTTTAACTTTACCGCGAGGAATTGCTTCCTTAACAGTAACTTTAATGATGTCGCCAATTCGTGCATAACGGCGGTGCGAACCACCTAGGACCTTAATACACTGTACAAGGCGCGCGCCGGAATTGTCCGCCACGTCCATAGTAGATTGCATTTGGATCATTTCAGTGCTCCGCTATATATTACAACTGACCCCAGCAATTAGCGCTGAGATCTCTGGCTGCCTAATTAAAGGGCGCGAAATTATAACACCCTAAATTTTTAATTGGTAGGATTGTCTAAAATTTGTTTAACTTATTTAAAAAACTCATTAAAAACAAAAACTTAAAAGCAAACGATCGCTAAAATCACCATTAAAAATTGGGTTATTTCACGCTTGATTCGCTAGCTTTGCTTAATATTTCGGCAAGCTAACAACAAATATCGACCTTAAATGATCGATAAAAACAAAAAAGCCCAGCAGTTTTGCCGGGCTTTTCTGAATATGGTGCTGATAGGCAGATTCGAACTGCCGACCTCACCCTTACCAAGGGTGCGCTCTACCAACTGAGCTATATCAGCCAAATAAAAACCCAGCAACAGCTGGGTTTTCAAATTGGAAGCCTGGCAGTGACCTACTTTCACATGGGGAAACCCC
>NZ_JBNKPP010000152.1:0-16272 GCF_050295395.1 Agarivorans sp. | reverse complement strand
TGAACCTGCTGCTCAGCTCGGTACACTGCTTAACGCTGAATGAGACTCAAACAAGGTAGATTAAATGTTAAAAAAACTATTCAACATCATGGCTCTGGTGATGGCCGTTTTAATTGTGACGCCAGAAGTCGAAGCGAAACGCTTTGGTGGAGGTAAGTCTTGGGGAAAAAGCCAACCCACTTTTAAAAAGCAACCGAGCCAACAGTTGAATCAACAGCAAAGCCCAAATAGCGGAGCAACAAACACTGCTCGCCGTCCTAACATGATGGGGGGGTTATTGGGTGGCCTGTTGGCAGGTGGATTATTTGCAGCGCTGTTAGGTGGCGGTGCATTTGAAGGCCTGCAAATGATGGACATTTTGTTGTTTGCCTTAATTGCGTTTGTGGCGGTACGCTTCTTGCGCGGTTTAAACCAGCAAAAAGCTGCGGCAATGAATCATGCTTCGGCGACTGGCTACCCCGGTCCACAGCAACAGAATCAATGGCAGCAAGGCGGTTTTGCCAGTGCCAGTCAACTGGCTAGCGCAGAGCATCAAGACATTCCCTTTAATCCCCCAGCCGGTTTCGATAGGGTTGCCTTTTTAGATGGTGCTCGGGGGCATTTCGATACCCTACAGCGAGCTTGGAACGACAATAACTTAAGTTTGATGCAAGAATACTTAAGCATAGACTTGTATAACGCTTTGACTGAAGAACGTCGCTCTTATGGCAGCCAAGAGATAAATAGTAAAGTCCTGTTTGTTGATGCTGAGTTGGTGCGCGCCGATCACTCTATGCTGAATGCGGAAGTGAGTGTCAAATTCACTGGGCGGATCCGCGATGAAGTGAGTGGTGAGGAGAGTGAGCTAAATGAAGTGTGGCACTTAGAGCGTCGACTCGATCAGGATAATGCACCATGGCTTATCGTGGGTATTGAAGCTTAAATGACCGGCTCTCTCGCCGAAGCCACTGCCGTGAGAGAGTGGTTTGTTTATATGATTAGAACGCGACATCAGCACCTGTATACCGGGGTAACAACTGATGTCGCTCGGCGTTTTAAAGAGCATCAAAGTGGTGGGCTTAAGGGCGCCAAAGCCTTGCGCGGTAAGGGGCCTTTAGTGCTGGAGTTTCAGCAAGTTTTGGCTTCTAAGCGCCAAGCTCTGCAGCTTGAATATGCCATCAAGCAGCTACCCAAAGACAAAAAAGAACAGTTGCTGCAGGGGCATTTTGACTGGCGTAATTTACTGTAAGGGTTTAGCTATTGGTGCCCAGTCTTGAAGGCCGTAACGGGCTAGCAGCGTAGCCAACCGACCGCTGTTTCTTAGTTCTACCAGGCGAGCACTTAAACGTTTAGCCAGTTGGTAACTGAGGGGGTTTGCCGGTGAGAAGGCGATGTAGATGGGGGATGCGCTAAATTCTGCGGCAAAGCGGATCTGCTGATTTTTGCTGTGCAGATGAGCATGGTAACTGACCACGGTTTTGTCTTCGATGTAAGCGTCGATTTTCCCTTCCTGCAGTAGTTTATGCATCCGTTCTAAGGGCTGTTCGCTACGTATTATCACTAAATCTCGGCGTTGCTGTTGGGCTTTGATGTAGCCATCGAGTTCGGCGCTATAGGCATAATCGGCCGCTACCGCAATACGTAATTCATGTAAGGATATTAAGCCCTCGTATTGCCAAGGGTTATCTTGACGCATCACCAGAACTTGACGAGCGATGCCTACTGGAATTCGTGGGTAGACAAACCCCGGTGCTTCTCCTGGGAGTGCGCCAATTACCCCATCATAGAGCCCCAGCTTGGCATTACGTAATGCTCTAGACCAAGGTACTTCAACTAACTTTACTTGGTAGTCGGGAGCAAAAGCTAATTGCGCCAATTCAAGCACATAACCGGGCTGCTGGCTGTAGGTCGCGCAGTTATACGGGCACCAGCGGTCGGCTGCTAGATGGAGTGTGCTGGCTTGGCTGGGTGGAGCCAATACACTGAGGCTGATGATTAAATAAACAACTTGAGAAAAACGCTTAAACAAAACACATGGCATAAACTGGCTTTGTTTAAGCATTACTAAAATCCGAGTTAAGGGCAAGGAGGCTTAATATTTAATTGATTGTTCGAGCAAAGATTTAAGTACAACCCGCAGTGCGCAATACGCAATACCGTGGGTTGTTGATCAAGTGTTGGTGCTGAGTTCGCTTTTGGGGGGCTTGCGTAGGCTGCGTTTGCCAATCAATACTAAAGGTAAAATAATCATGGCGGCACCAAGCCAGGTAAGGGTATCGGGCATTTCACCAAAGCTAAACCAGCCGATTACTGCTGCACCTATTAGCCCCGTGTATTCTGAGCTAGAGATGGTATTGGCATCGGCAGTTTTATAGGCCACCACCGAACCCGCATGCAGAAACAAAATAAATAAACTACTGCCGGCAGCTAAATAAAGTAGCTGCCAATTAATGCCTTGCAGCTGGGGTAGGGCCAATAAAAAAGTGGCGGGTACCACCATCATATTGGTCCAAAATAAGCTGGTGATCACCGACTCTTGCCGAGGAATGTACTTCACAGTTAAGTTGCTTAAGGCCAGTGTTAAAGCCGTACCTAGTGCAGCCAGAGCGCCCCAGTTAAATTCTGTCGGGCGAATAATTACCAGTACTCCGGCAAAACCGATCATTGCCGCTACCAATTGGGTGCGGTTGATACGCGTTTTATGTAACCACATGCCGAGCGGTAGCATCATGATTGGAGCCGCGTAAAACAGCGCGTTGGCGGTGGCGAGAGGTAGCGCAACTAAGGCTAATACCATACAAGCAGAACCGAGTAACCAGAGGTGGCCGCGCACTATATGTACCATTGGCTTTTGCGGTAGCTTCTGTTTGGTGAAGAGAAACAGCGGCAGTAACATCAGCAAGGTACTCAGTTGCCGATAGAGCAAAATTTCAAACAGCGAGGCCTGTTCTCCCGCCACTTTCATCAGGGCGTCGGACAGTACAGCAATTTGATTGGCTACCACCAAAATCAAGATGGCAATAACAGTGGGGTTGTGACGCATTATTGCCTCCCTTGGTGGTTTGCTGACAGCGTAGAACGCTTA
Source organism: Agarivorans sp. (assembly GCF_050295395.1). Taxonomy (NCBI): domain Bacteria; kingdom Pseudomonadati; phylum Pseudomonadota; class Gammaproteobacteria; order Alteromonadales; family Alteromonadaceae; genus Agarivorans; species Agarivorans sp. The sequence goes on along the minus strand of NZ_JBNKPP010000152.1, from coordinate 13,208 downwards.
GTGTAGATGCTTGTTAAACATTAAAATAATGATAATATTTTTCAATATATGAAAAATATTAATGTATTGCTATGCGAACCCTACCTCCTCTTAATGCGCTGATTGCCTTTGAAGCCGTGGCTCGTAATCAAAGTGTGGCAAAGGCTGGCGATGAGCTGGGTATTAGCCAAAGTGCGGTGAGCCACCGGCTGCGCTTGTTGGAAGATTTTCTAGCCGAACCCTTGTTTGATAAGGTGGGGCGGCAGTTACAACTGAGTGATATTGGGCGTAGCTATTTTTCAGAGGTGGAGCGGATCCTCAACGAGCTGAGTCATTATACTCGGCAGGTTAAAGGCGAGCGACTCGATCAATTACGCTTAACCACCTATAGCTCCTTTGCCTTGAAACGTTTGGTGCCGATGTTACCCAGCTTTCGCGCGCGCTATCCGGAAATCGATTTACGCTTGCAAATGATTACTGAAGAACCGGTATTGTCGAGCAAGAGTGGTGATTTGTTTATTTGTTTGTCTAACACCGCGCCAGGTTATGCCAGCCATTTGCTGCATAAAGAGCGGCTATTGGCGGTGTGCTCTCCCAGCCTTTATCAAGAAATCGATCATCAAAACTGGCAGCAGGATATCAGCAATTTTCCCCTGTTATCTTGTGATTTAGAAGACGATGCCAAGCAGTCGGGTGGTGACTGGGCGGTTTGGTCAAAAAGTCTAGGCATTGCGCTGCCCCAGAACCAAGCCTTTCATTGTTTTAGCCATCAGGTATTAGCCTTGGAGGCGGCAGAGACCAGTCAGGGCATTGCCTTGGTGAGTGACTTCATGGTGGAGCAGGATATTCGTCAAGGTAAGCTGGTGGACTTACCGGTATCGGCGGTCTACACCGGTTATGATTTTTATCTTTGTTATAAGCAGGCCCGCAGTCGTGAACCTGGCCTAAGCGCGGTGGTGGATTGGCTCAAGGAAACGGCGGCTAGTCCACAATAAGCTTCACCAACATCAGACTGAGGCTATCGACAAAGTTAAGTCGTAGAAGCGCAAACTCGTCATTGTTCATCACTTGCTGCATGGTGGCTGAAGGATGGCTGGTATGCCAGCAGCCAATAACCGCTTGGTATAAAAACATCACTTTATTCAAGGCTTGCTGCTGGTTTAGCTGCGGTGACCAATGCAAAAATAGACTGCACAGCTGTTCCGCCATGGTTTTTAACTCGCGTTTAAATTGAGTGGCCTGTTCTAGATTTTGCTGCTTCTCCAAGACGGTGTGTAAGATTGCCGAGAGATAACAAAAGGTGGGTTGGGCTGCAATAGTCTCAGCCAATACTCTGGGCCTGAGGGCTTGTTTGGACAGTCGCTCGATGGCACTTAATAGCTGTTGGGCTTCTTCGATATACAGTGCCATAAACAGACTTTCTTTGTTGGCAAAGTAGCGATATAGGGCGGGTTTAGATAAATCCAGCTGCTGTGCCAGTTGGCTCAGCACGACCTTGTCGTAGCCGTGTTCCTCAAGTGTTTGTTTAGCCGCATCAAGAATTTGCCGCCGCCGAAGTTGTTTTTGTTGGGGGCTCACTGCCCGCTTATTAATTGCTGTGGTCACGTTGCTTGTTACTCCCTTTGCTGCTTAAACCATAGCCAGAATCAATCTTAAAAGCCATTGTGATACCTGCCGGTAGGAGAGCTGATGAGTTCAAGCAAGGTCAAATAAAACTAAGTTACTCTTGGAAACTTGAGTTAAAGCTTATCAGGGTTTATACCCTTAGAGGGCTTTAATTAGGCTTAGTTTGGGAGGGAAGAGTGGCTTTACAGCGACGACAGTTATTGAAATACGCGGCGCTTGTTAGCGCCTTTGCTGGTGGCGGTGCTTGGTTGGTGGCCGATTTCCCAGTGGCATTTGAACCGGCGGCAAAGATGAAGCTAAAGGCTTCTGAACAGCAGATTTTTTGGTGGCTTATTCCCGCCTTTATGGATGGCGTGATCGCGCCTCAAGATAGCCAAGCTAAACGCGCCTTACTGCAACGAATTGACCAAGCCTTTCAAAGTTTAAGTCCTGCCACTCAAGCCGAATTACGACAATTACTTGAGTTACTGGCATCGCGTGCTGGCTGGTTATTGTTAAGTGCTGGCCTCACGCCTTTGAGTGAGCTTAGCCTGCAACAACGCCTACACTTGCTTGAGCAATGGCAGCAGCATTATTTGCAACTACTGCGTCAGGCTTATCAAGGTTTGCATGAAATTATTTATGCGGCCTGGTATGGCGACCCCAGTACCTGGCTTGCTATTTCTTACCAACTGCCTGCCGCTGCCAAGGTGTTATTTGATGATCAGTGACCCGATAACGCAAGGCTTGGCCGGTGGTTGGCAGCATTTAGACGGTGCGTTGCAGCAAGACGCGCAACACTTAGAGTGCGATGTGCTTATTGTGGGCAGTGGAGCGGGCGGCGGTATTTGTGCACAGGTGCTGGCCGAAGCTGGTCTGGCGGTGATTTTGGTTGAACAGGGGCCGCTTAAGAGTAGTCAAGATTTTAAGCTGCAAGAGCGTTACGCCTATCCCGATCTCTATCAAGAGTCGGCGGCGCGAAAAACTAAGGATAAGGCGATTCGCATTTTTCAAGGGCGTTGTGTGGGTGGTTCCACTACGGTGAACTGGACAACCTCGTTGCGCACGCCTGAGCCCACCTTACAACATTGGCAGCAACATTGGGGTTTAAGTCCGCTCAGTGGAGCCGCTTTGGCCCCCTATTTTGCAAAAGCTGAACAGATGCTGAACATTCAGCCTTGGTTAAACCACAACCCCAACAATGCGCTGTTGGCTAAAGGCTGTGAAAAATTGAATTGGTCTTACCAAAGTATTCCGCGCAATGTAAAGCAGTGCTGGGATCTGGGTTACTGTGGCATGGGTTGTCCCACTAATGCGAAACAATCGATGCTGGTAACGGCCATACCTGCGGCTTTGAATGCTGGAGCGCGAATATTAAGTCGCTTTAGTGTGGCGCGTTTACTGATTAAGCAGCAACAGTTGCAAGGCGCCAGTTTACAGGCCTTGGATGCTAAGCTTCGCCCTAGCGGAATCACCGTGACGGTGCGAGCGCGACACGTGGTCTTGGCCGCTGGGGCGATAGGTTCTCCAGCGGTGTTGTTGCGCTCCAAGGTACCCGATCCCTACCAGTTGGTGGGCAAACGTACTTTTCTTCATCCCAGTGTTATGAGCGGAGCCTTATTTACGCAATCAGTGAATAGCCATCAGGGGGCGCCGCAATCGGTCTATTCCGATCATTTTGTTTGGCAAGATGGAGTTGAAGGTGAGTGCGGATATAAGATGGAAGTGCCGCCGGTTCATCCTATTTTGCTAGCCACTACGCTCAGCGGCTTTGGTCGTTTTCACCAACAGCTGATGGCGCGTTACCCACATCTTCAAGTTACCATCGCCTTGCTAAGGGATGGCTTTCATCCTGATAGCCAAGGCGGAACAGTGCAGCTGCGTGAGGACGGTAGTCCAGTGTTGGATTATCCCTTCAATGAGTTTATGTGGCGTGGCGCTCGACGGGCTTTGCTGAGCATGGCAGAGTTGCAGTTTGCTGCGGGGGCTCGCCGAGTATTTCCCTTACACGAGCAAGCGCGCTTATATCGCTCGTGGTCAGAAGCCAAACAGGCCATTGCTAGTTTGCCGATGCAGGCGCTAGCAACACGCCTAGCCTCGGCCCATGTTATGGGCGGCTGTGCGATGGGCGGTGATAAGCGTAGCTCCGTGGTCGATCATCAAGGGCAATACCGTTGGTTGTCGGGTTTAACGGTAATAGACGGTTCGGTGTTTCCTACCAGCCTAGGAGCCAATCCCCAACTGACCATTTACGCCTTGGCCTTAAGAAATGCTGAGTTGTTGGTTAAACGTTTGCGGGGCTAAGCTTTACAAGCGTCGGTGGCCACGCTTAGTCTAAAGGGAAATGAATAAAAGGCGAACCGACATGTGGTTACAACGAAGGCTGACATTATCAGCTAAAACCCGAGGCTTTCATTTGGTGACGGCCGAGTTAGTGGCGCAGTTACCCGAGTTGAGTCAGATAAAGCAGGGTTTGTGTCATTTATTGCTGCAGCATACCAGTGCCAGCTTAAGCTTAAACGAGAATGCCGATCCTAGTGTGCGCAGTGATTTAGAAGCCTACATTAATCGCTTAGTACCGGAAAATGCCGCTTATTTTGAGCATATTTATGAAGGAGCCGACGACATGCCGGCACATATTAAAGCCAGCTTATTGGGTTGCCAGCTCAGTCTACCGATCAGTAATGGCCAATTAGCCTTAGGCACTTGGCAGGGAATTTACCTTGGTGAACACCGAAACTATGGAGGAGAGCGCCATATACTAGCCAGCTTACATGGCGAATAGCCGCCTTGTGATTGGTATTCTCATCCCCATATCTAAGCAATAGCCTAACTTAAGTGAGCAACATGGATTTACTGGCCATTTTTATTTTTTGTTTGATTGTGATGTTGTTCTGGCGACGACGTAAGGATGCGGAGCGAGCTCAATGGTTAATTAAGCAAAAATGCCAACAATTAGATTTACAGTTACTCGACGTTAACTTTAAGCGCGAGAAGCCGCAAAAAATGGCTGGCTATTGGCGCTGGTGCCGTTTTTATCAATTTGAATTTTCCTCCACCGGCGATAGCCGCTATCAGGGGCAACTCATTATGGCGGGCAGCCAATATAAGTTTGAATTACCCGTTTACCGAGTGACTGACGACTTGTTTGAAGGCTAGTGTCTGTTTAGTGTACAAAGAAATAGGCCAACATTGCGCTGCCGCCAGAAAGCGCACACAGAGCCAGAGAAAAATGCCGCATCCATTGTTGCGGTATTTTTTTGCCATAACGCTTTGCCACCCAAGCGCCGAATAAGGCTGCGGGGATCAGCGGTAAGCTGACTTGTAGATGAGTCCAAGACATGTAGCCAATGGGAATTTGTACCAGCAACGAGATAAGGCAACTGGCGACAAAAAAAGCCGATAAGTTGGCGCGTAAATAGTGAGCTTGTTGATGTTGTAGTAATAAGGCCATGGGCGGGCCTCCGATGGAGCTGCTGGTTCCCATGAAACCCGATAAAAAACCGGCGATAGCCAGCCGCTTCGGGGTGGGGGCGATGCGCAAGGGAAACAAACTGATGGCGACGGCAATTAATACCGATAGACCCAGCCAAAACGATAGGCTTGCTGGGTCTGCCCAAACCAGTAGTACTGCGCCGGCTAGCGAACCGGGGATCCGCCCTAGAATGGCCGACTTTAAGCCCGCCAGCGAAATGCTGGCGCGATGTTCAAAAGCACTTAGCCCTGAGACAAACAGCGCCACAATAATCACTGGCCCAGGCACATAAAGCGGCGATAGCTGAAACAGCAGCGGCGCGGCAATGACCGCTAAGCCAAAACCAATAGTGTACTGTACCAAGGAGCCAATAAATATCAGCAGACAAGCGAGTAGTGTCAGCAAGGTTCGCTACCTTGCGCTAATGCTGTTTGCAAATCTATGGCACCGTAGCGAGACTTTGTTGCTGGTGGCTTTGCATCGCGAGCTCGATGATTTTAATTACCTCGGCCGCTTGGCCCGCGCTTACCGCTAAAGGCGTACCATTGTTCACGGCGTTAACAAAGTTGTCGTAGAAGGCGAGGTAATTTCCCTTCATCAGCGGTTTGTGCAAGCTGGCTTGACTCGCTAGATGAATTTCACTGCGATTACTGTCGGCGCCAAAGGTGGCCGCTTTAGCAGACAAACCTGCACTTAGTTGCTGCTCTTGAGGATCTAAACCCCATTTGGCATAGGACCCTTTGCTGCCGTGAATTTGAAAACGAGGTCCCGGCTCAATAACCAGGGAACTACAGCAGAGCTGCACCTTTTTGTCGGGATAAATCAGATGTAGGTCGAAGCAGTCTGGGGTGAGGGCCCCCTTACGTTGACTGGCAAGATAGGCCCATAGCCGCTCGGGTTTGCCAAACAAACACAGGGCTTGATCGATGAGATGAGCGCCTAAATCATAGAGTACCCCGCCTCCTTGAGGATCCAGTTCTTTCCAGCGTTGCTTCACTTCCGGGCGATAACGGTGGAAATGGGCGCGGTAGCTATGCACCTCCCCTAAGCTTTGGCTGGCCAGTAATTGCTGAATGGTAAGAAAGTCGCTGTCCCAGCGGCGGTTATGAAATACGCTCAAACACTTACCGCTTTGTTCGGCAATGGCTTGTAGCTCCAGGCACTGCTCGCTAGTTACCGCCAGAGGTTTCTCTACCACTACGTGTTTACCCGCGAGTAAAGCCTGCTTGGCTTGTTCGGCATGTAGCGAATTAGGGCTGGCAATCACTATGATGTCGATATCGGGATGGGCAATTAGCTCATCGCTGCTTAAACACATCGTGTGGGGATAGCTGTCGGCAATCTCCTGCTGGCGAGAGCTAGCAATGGCCAATAAATTGAGTTGAGGGTGGGCGCTAATTAGCGGGCCATGAAATACCCGGCCGGATAAACCAAATCCAATAATTCCAACGTTTAACATGCTCACTCCTATCTGGGACTTAAGGCAAGGGGATGCGCGATAGCTTAATGCTATCAGGTTGCTGGCGCATGACAGAAAGTAGCCAAAGTTGCTGGCCATCGCTGGCGATGGCTTGAGCCGTGTCTGGCTGAGCCAAGGCTATCACTTGTTCGACCTTACCAGAAAGCGGGTCGATGTCTAACAAACTACTGTAACGGGCGCTCAGTACATACCAGTGGCCCTGATGTCTGGTCATGCTGCCTAATTGGTATTGGCTAAGAGATTGCTGCTGTTGCTCATTGGCTACGCTGAGTTCAAAACTCTGTTGCTGTTGGGCTTCGCGGTCGCCTCGGTAGCAACGTTTTAGCCCCTCGCGTTCACAGGTATAAAAACGCTGGGTTTGTGGCTCCCACATTAGGCCTGCGGTTTTATGTAGCAAACCGCCTTTCAGCCATTTGCGTTTATCTATATAGCGCCAATGTTGGCTCTGTTGTTCAAAGTAGAGTAGCCGGCCATCACTGGAAATGGCCACTAGGTGTTGGTCAACTAAAACCATGTCGGCAATATCGCCGCTGGTGGGGAGTGCCGACAATTCGACTTGATCTAAGTTCGGGTTGAGGTAAGCCAGTTGCGCTGAGCCATTCACCAGCACGGTTTGTGGTGCAAGGGTGCCGACTAACCAATGTTGCTGATCGGGCCACCACAGCAGGCTAGCGGCATTACTAATACCGTCGATTTGGGCGACCAATTGCGGTTGCACGGTGTTACTGGCGAGCGGGCTGGCAGGGTAATCACTACTTGGTGGGGGAAACAGTACCAGACCGAGCAAGGTCCCCAACATTAATAAGGCGATTAATCCTATAACTTTTAACATGTTTTACCTGTTTGATGGTGTGTGGTGCATGGTCTTCACTGAGTTGCTGGTATCGCAGCTCGCGGTGCCACATCTTAACAAGTTTACCAGCATACAGGGGGGAGTATTGCTGCTCAATAGCCAGTCATATTGCTGAGCATTAGTCTATGACTAAGCTGTTCGAGCTGAAGCTTTCAGCACAAGTCGCTTAGCGGAATGCTAATAGTAAAGCAAAAGCCTTGTTCAGGTTGAGTATTAATGTTGAGTTGCCAGCGTAGTTTTTGGGTGATTAAGTTGAACACGATGTGCATGCCTAAGCCGCAGCCACCGCTGGTTCTGGCTGTTGTATAGAAGGGCTCAAAAATGTGATTGACGGTTTCTTGGCTAGCACCGTGGCCATCGTCACTGAAGCTGAGCTGGATTTCTTGAGCCAGCCTTTGCAGCTTGATGTCAATTCGGCCGACTCGTTTTCCGCCATCTAAGCCGTGGATTAAGGCATTAGTGAACAGGTTGGTGATCACTTGGGCGATGGCTCCGGGAAAGGTAAAGACACGAATACTGGGGTCAAGCTCGGTATGCAGGCTTACCTTACTAGTTTTAAGTTGATGCTGCAGGCTGCGTAATACTTTGTTGATGTAGTCAGCTAGATTGATTTCCCTCTGCTCTTCATAACTTTGGTCAACCGCGACTTGTTTGAAGCTGGTGATTAGTTCGGCCGCTCGTTGCGCGCTGTTGATGATGATTTCGGTGGTATTACTCGCGTCATTTACAAACTGTTCAAAACGGGTTTTAGTGAGCTGTTGCTGGTGCATTTGTTGGGCTAGCCATTCAACCTGTTCTTTTAAATGGCTGGCTGCCAGCAGGCTATTGCCTAATGGCGTATTGATTTCGTGGGCGACGCCGCTCACCAAGCTGCCTAGCGCCGCCATTTTTTCGCTAAGTTCTACTTGAGCTTGGTATTGTTTGGTTTCTTCCAATAAGCGCTGGTGGTCGATGATGTCGGCGATTTGAGGCGTGATAAATTCAATAAACTCGGCATGAGCACTCTCGCTTAGGGCTAACAAGTAGCCAAAATGCTGTTGTTCGGTTTTTAGCTCGGTCATAACCCAAAGGCCTTGATGGACTGTGTTACTGATGTCCTGATCAAAATGCTCCGGTAAAACTTGTGCACATTTATTTTTTTGCGACTGAGTAGAGGGCAATTGTTGGCTTAAGCAGGTTTGGCTTTGCCCTTGAGCGTTAAAGCTATCTTGATAAATATAAAGTTCAGGAATACCTAGCTCTTTGAGGGTGGGTTGAGCTTGCGCCAGTATATGATGTAAATCGTGGCGTTGGTGAAATAAACGCGTTACCGACAAGCGCTGAGCGTTACTGTCTCGTTGTTGAATCAACAAGCGCTGGCGTTCATCGTTATTATGTAACAGTACGTCGTTAACCGAAACGCCACTACTGGCACGTAAGATCGACATGGTTTCCAGCTGATATTGTGCTTCTAACTCCACACCGTTTAGTAAATCCACCAGTAGTTGTGCCGCTAAAGAACCAGTGCGCTGGGCCGGGTAAATGGCGGTAGATAGACTGGGGCGGATAGCATCGGCATATTCAAAATCATCAAAGCCGGTGACTTTAACCTGCTGCGGAATAGCAATCTGTTGGCGTTCCAGCTCTTCTATCACTCCTTTGGCGCTGAGATCGTTAACACACATAATGGCATCGGGAATACGCTGGTATTGCTCTAACCATTGGCGGCATAACTTGGTCGCCGTAGCGGTAGTCATATCGCCGTATAAATGCTGTTGTGGCGGAAGGTTTAAGCCCTGTTGTTGCAGCGTATCGGCCAGCGCCCGATAACGTTGTTGTGAGTCAAAATTATTTTTAGGGCCATCGATGTAAAGAATATCTTTACAGCCAATGTCTAGGATGTGTTTTGCGAGCTGCTGCATTCCGCTGTAATTGTCTACCAATACCGAGGGCACGTTGTCTAAGATGCTGCCAACGTTAATTAAGGGCAGGTCGCCAATTACCTTTAGTACTTGTTGCATTACATCGCTTGAAGTTTTGTAGCCCACGCCACCGCCATAGAGCAATACGCCATCGATATTTAGTTTTGGCAGCTGCTCCAGTAACCATAGGTCCTTAGATTTAAACAGTTCAGCTTCGGCTAAATAGCCAATAGGGATGAATAAACAGCTGAACAGCTTAGGGTCTAAGCTGGTTTGCACGCCACGAATAATTTGTTGGTCGATGGTTTGCGATAAGGTGGGTAAAACAATAGCGATGCGTTTTTTCATGCCACTCTGGTTTAGCTAATTTTAGATTCTACTTTAGCAAGTGATGGCAGCTTTGCTGTGATTTGCTTAAGAATATAGTTATTCGTTACGATTTGCGTTGGAAAATGTGAAGGCGAAGCGTGTGTTAATACTTCGCCTTAAGCCTAGTTCACGATAGGCATTACTCGGTTACGGCCTAAGCGCTTGGCTTCATATAGTTGTTTGTCGGCGGCTTCAATCAGGGCTTTAGATTGACTGACAGGGTTGTATTCGGCGATGCCAAAGGAGCAGGTGATATTGTCGATAGTTTGCTGACTGCGACGGTCTTTCAAGCTGAGTTTTTCTACCGCTCGGCGAATTGATTCTGCTAGGTGCCTAGCTGAACGTAAGTTTGAGTTGGGACAAATAATCGCAAACTCTTCGCCGCCCACTCGATAGGCACGAGCGCCATCACGGCAGCTTTCGTTGAGTCGCTTTGAGACGATTTTTAATACCTGGTCGCCCAGTAAATGCCCGTAATTATCGTTAAAAACTTTAAAGTGGTCGATATCGCCAAGGATCAGACACAAGCCCTGTGGTTGTGCATCGATGAGATCTTTAAAGTCGGCCTCAAAGGCGCGTCGGTTGAGGATGCCCGTTAAAGCATCGAACAGCGCATCTTTGGCGGTTTCTTTTAGTTGGTTTTTAAGGGTTTCTATTTCGGCTTTGGCTTTATCTAATTGAGCGTGGAAGAAGTCCGTGTTTTGGCGAATGTTAGCGGCATCATTAATTAAGCTTCTGACTACGCCCATTACTTGGTCTAAAGGCATACCATCTTCTTCAATACGGTGAAGCTTGGCGAAGTTATTCTCGATACTATTTTGAAAGGCACTGGCATTAGAGCCCGTATCCAGCATGGTTTGCGATAACTCGGTGGCCATGGCTTCTAAGCATAAGCGAGTATCGTTAATGTCCAGTTCATTTTGCTTGGCAATATGGTTGCGATAGAGCTGTTCACTGCTAGTGCTAGGTACGGTGTTATATTGATTGATCACTTCATCGATAGCGGCAGTGAGTTCGGGGTTTTGGTCATCAACGTAGAGATACCACAGCGCATAATTATTGGGCGTAGCCGCTATCTGATGCTTCATCATTAGTGGTACGGCTTTTTTTAAATTTAGCGTTGCTCTCTTGAATAATTTGTCGCTCATAAAGCATCCGTTTGTTACTGCTTACCGCGGCGTCCTTGCAGCATTCACCTAGTAAGTGATAAACCGTTTTTATGTGAGGCGCCTGTTTTAGGAAGCCGTTTATTATTTCTTGGTTTACAGAATTATTGCGGGCACAAATAAACATGTGCACTGAGCATTTCTGGTTCCGCGGTAGTTAAGTCCGTCAATTTTACCGCATTACCGTGCATGGCCATGACTCTGTCGTTAAGTGATTGTTTATATTGTTGATCGCTTAAACTATGCGAGGCTGCGTTAAATACCCCTAAAATTTCGCAATCAACCACATCCTGAGCATTTTGCGTGATCATCACCCCTTGCTGTTGTTCAGAAGATGAATTAGAACAAGCGGCTAAAGCCATAAACACACTACTTACAATGAGTTTTTTTATCATCACTAAATCCTAACAATGCAAATACGCGAAGTTTTTCTTATCAATAGCTTAGTCAATTTTATTGGCGGGGGAAAACAATTTACCGCTTATTTTAATCTGACTTGGCTTAGCGCAATTTTACTGAATAGCTACTTGGTTTCGCTCAATAAAAAGCCCAGTCATGGGACTGGGCTGGTAACTCGAATGGTTATTTTTCTATTAAAATCCGTAACATTCTGCGTAGCGGCTCGGCGGCTCCCCACAAGAGTTGGTCGCCAACGGTGAAGGCAGAGATGTACTCTGGGCCCATATTCAACTTACGAATACGTCCTACCGGTACACTTAGGGTGCCGGTGACTTTAGTGGGCGTTAATTCTTGGGCTGATAGTTCACGATCGTTAGGGATAACTTTCACCCAATCGTTGTGTGCCGCTAAAATGGCCTCAATTTCGGCCACAGGCAAATCTTTCTTCAGCTTAATGGTAAGTGCTTGGCTATGGCAGCGCATAGCGCCAATGCGTACACAAATACCATCGATAGGTGTTTGGCTATCGCTAGTGCCTAAAATCTTGTTCGCTTCTACTTGAGCTTTCCACTCTTCTTTACTTTGGCCGCTGGCAAGTGGCACATCAATCCAAGGGATTAAGCTGCCTGCTAGTGGTACACCAAATTGATCAGTTGGAAAGTCTTGGCTACGCATTTTTTCCGCTACTTTACGATCAATATCGAGAATGGCTGAAGCGGGATCGGCTAATTCGCTTGCCACTTCATCACGGATTGTGCCCATTTGACTGATTAGCTCACGCATGTTGCGGGCACCAGCGCCGGATGCCGCTTGGTAAGTCATTGGGCTGACCCATTCAATGAGGTCTTTTTCAAATAAACCGCCAATGGCCATGAGTAATAGAGAAACGGTGCAGTTTCCACCTACATAGGTTTTCACGCCGTCAGCTAAGGCTTGATCAATGACGTGGCGATTAACCGGATCGAGTACAATCACGGCATCGTCTTCCATACGTAGAGCTGATGCGGCATCGATCCAATAACCATCCCAGCCACTAGCGCGCAGCTTAGGGTAGACCTCTTTGGTGTAATCACCACCCTGACAGGTGATAATGGTGTCCATGGTTTTTAGGCTGTCGATATCGAAGGCATCTTGAAGAATGGTGTCGCCAGTGCCTACATCAGGGCCGGCAATACCAACTTGAGATGTACTAAAAAAAACGGGGTTAATGTGGGCAAAATCGCTCTCATCGCGCATACGCTGCATTAACACGGAACCCACCATGCCGCGCCAACCAACCAAACCTACTTTCATGGCCTGTTTACATCCTTTATTTTATGAACTTGTGTTTGCTCTCTGGTTAAACAAGCTGTTTTAACCAAGACCTGAGGGTAACATTGGCTAGCCAATAACTCTAGCGCTTCAGCAGCAAATAGGATGTTTTTTGAACGTATCGTGCTGGCGATTGCCGCAGACTTAACGGCTATTGCTTTGAGGAAAATTTACCACCTTAGGTGCTTGCCGTTGTTCGTCGCCAATTGGAATGCGGCGAGTGCGTCGTTGACCCTGTGAATAGCGGTCATAACTGGCTTCAGATATACCCATTTCTTGACAAAATTCGACAAAGGTAGCGAAGTCTTTGCCGCTGAAGGTTTTGTCGGCGCGGCTGAGTTGGCTGTCGATGTAGGCCTGGCTGCCGTTAAAACTAATGTTGGCGCAGGCATCGTAGGGTTGCCCGTACTCGCTCACTCTAATAGCCCGCACCATTTTTATCTCAAAGATCCAGTCTCCAATTCTTAAACAGCGCTGTTCAAATTGTTCCATTTTTTGCTTCCTTAGCAGAGGGGAGAAGAAGAAATGCTTATATTGGTTGTTGCAGCAAGAACCGGTAGCACAAATTGAGCCAGTTATTTAAGGCATATAAATCAGTGGTTTAATGAGTGGGGTTGCTAAGGTGAACTGAAAGCTGTCGGCAATTGACGACAGTTGGCTTGGGGGAGTC